>DATLOS010000373.1:0-7046 GCA_035536155.1 Elusimicrobiota bacterium | reverse complement strand
CAGCTCGAGCGCCTCCTTCATGGGCCGCCGGACCCGGCTCACTTCGACGGCGCCGCGGAGCGCGCGGCGGGCGCCTCGGTTCGCTGGGTCCTGGTCCTGCGCGCCGACGACCTGCGCGCGCGCATGGACCGCGTCCAGCCCGTGGGAGACATCGTTTCCGTGCGGGTCGCCGCGCGGGGGGAGAACGCGCGCGTGCTCGCCCTCGAGGTGACCGGCTCCCGCGGGACGGCCCGCCTCGAGGGGCCGCGCATCTCCGCCTTCCTCGCCCCCGGCGCCCTGCGCTCCAACCTTTTCGCGCTGCGCGCGCTCCGCCGCGGCGGCGAGCTCGACCGTCTCCTCGTCTGGGGAGCGGGAACGGGAGACGGGTGGGGATTGTGCCTGGCCGGCTCCATCGGGCAGGCCCGTCTCGGCCGAGGCTACAAGGCGATCCTCGACCACTACTTTCCCGCCGCTCCTTAAATACTAGACTGGCTGCGTGAAGGAGCCTCCGGCGCGCGCCAAGGTCGTCCACGTCGTCACGCGCCTGGACCTCGGAGGCGCGCAGCAGAACACCCTCCACACCGTCGCGCACCTCGATCCCTCCCGCTTCGAGGCGGTCCTTCTCTGCGGCGAAGGCGGCCTCCTCGACCCCGAGGCCCGCGCCCTGGCGGACAACGGGACGATCCGCCTGCGCGTGATCCCTCATCTCGTCCGCGAGCTGCACCCGCTCAAGGACCTCGTCGCCCTGCTCGAGATATGGAGCGTTCTATGGCAAGAGCGCCCCGCGGTGGTCCACACCCACTCCTCGAAGGCGGGCATCCTCGGCCGCTTCGCCGCTTTCCTCGCCGGCGTCCCGGTCGTCGTCCACACCTTCCACGGCTTCGGCTTCCACGAGCGCATGCCCTCGCTCCTGCGCGGCGTCTACGAGGCCGTAGAGCGCGCCGCGGCCGCCTGCTCCACCCGCCTGATCTTCGTCTCCGAGGCCAACCGCGCCCAAGCCGCGCGCCTGGGCCTGGGCGAGCCGCGCGCCTACCGTCTCATCCGCAGCGGGGTGGCGCTGGCCGCATTCCCGGCCAAGATCCCGTCCAAGGAGCAGAAGAAGGCCTCCCTCGGCCTGCGCATGCACAAGCCGCTCGTGCTGGGGGTGGGGAACTTCAAGCCGCAGAAGAACCCCGAGGACTTCTTGAAGGCCGCGGAGTGGATCCTCGAGCGCGCGCCCGAGACGAGCTTCCTTTACGTCGGCGACGGCCCCCTGCGCGCCCCGCTGCAAGCCCGCATCCTGGGCAGGGGCCTGGCGGGGAAGATCGTGTTTCCGGGCTGGCGCCGGGACGTGCCCGAGCTCCTCGCCGCGGCCGACGTCTTCGCGCTCTCCTCCTTGTGGGAAGGATTGCCGCGCTCCTTGATCGAGGCGATGAAGAGCGGCCTGCCCTGCGTCGCCTACGCGGCCGACGGCGTGCGCGACGTGCTCAAGGACGGGGCCACGGGCCTCGCGGTCGAGCCGGGCGACTGGCGCGCCCTCGCGGAAAGCGTCCTCGGCCTTCTTCAAGACGCCGAGCGCGCGAAGGCCCTCGGCCGCGCCGCCGCCGCCGCGATCGGCCCCGAGTTCGACATCGACGAGATGGTGCGCGCTCAGGAGCGGCTCTACGAGGAGCTGCTCTCGGCCGCGCCCGCCGGCCGGTGAGCGCCCCGCGCCGCCCGCTCGGCCTCTTCCTGCCGGGAGGAGGCGCGCGCGGAGCCTGGCAGTCCGGGGTCCTCAGCGCCCTCGACGAGGCCGGCCTGCGCTTCGACGCGGTCTTCGCCTACAGCGTCGGCGCGCTCAACGGCTTCGTCCACTGGCTCGGCCTGCGCGAGCGCATGGCGGGCTTCTGGGAGGAGATGACCCGGGGCGGCGTGCTGCGCCTGAGCCCGCGGCTCGGCCCCTTGAGCGTATTCTCGGACGAGCCTTTGAAGCGCTTCCTCGAGGCGCTGCCGCCCCGCGCCCCGGGAGGGGGGTCGACGCTCACCGTCGCCAGCCTCAACCGCTTCGGCGGGCGTCCGGTCTACGTGACGGCGGACGGGGCCGAGCCCGCGGACTTCCGCGCGCACCTGCGCGCCTCGTGCGCGATTCCCTCGATATTCCCGCCCGTGCGCCTCACGCTCGACGGCCGCCCGGCGGCCTTGATCGACGGGGGAGTCCCCGGAGCCGCGCCGCTCGACTTAGCGCCCCTGCGCGCCTGCGCGGAGGTGCTCGTCCTCGACATGAACCACCCGCAAGAGCTCGCGAGCGACCCGCTCCTTCCGTGGGCGCGCTGGGAGCTCGCCTGCCTGCGCTCGATGGAGAGGACGAACGCCGACGCCCTCGCCGGCCTGGGGCCCGGCCCGCGGGTGACCCATTTCCGGCCCGAGCGGCCGCTCGATCTCTCCATGCTCGGCTTCCGTCCCGCGGCCGTCGCCGCGGCGTTCGAGCGCGGGCGCGCCGAGGCCCGCCGCCTGCTCTAGAAGCTCTTCTCCGGCTGCTTGCTCTTGAATAGGAAGTACTGGTAGAGGTTCTCCAGGTCCTCGTCGGTGAGCTGGGGGTGGTCGGGCATCTCGGTGTAGCGGAACTTGGAGGGCTGGCGGATGAACGCCTTTATCATCTCCTTCGGGCGGTAGGCGGTGATGCTCTGCGGCGCGTTCAGGTCCGGGCCGATCTTGCCGCCTTCCTGGTTGATGGAGTGGCAGCGCATGCACAGAGCCTTGAACTTGAGGAAGCCCCGGTGGGCGGGGGAGTCCGGGGCCGCTCCCCTGGGCACGACCTCGGGGTAGCGGTCCTCGAAGCGCACCAGGTTGATCGAGACGAGCTGCCACGGCCAGGGATAGGCGTTCTCGGTGCTCTGGCGCTCGCCGGTCCAGCTCAGATAATAGGGCCCCGGGTTGACCTTCTTGCGCCCGACGGGCTCCCAGTCGGGGAACTCCGCGTCGGCGACGGCCAGGCAGCCGCCGTCCTCGGCCAGCTTCGCGGCGCTCGATACCGAGGCGTAGCCGTCGGCCGCCGTCAGCACCGCCTCGCTCTGCGCGGACTTTTCCCAGCCCCGGCCGTAGGCCAGGCGCATGACGTCCTTGATGGGCAGGCAGTCGTAGCTCTTCACCTTGCCGTAGTGGGGGTCGAAGAAGGTCTGCTTTTTCGCGGGGAGCTTAGCGCGCAGCTCGTCTTTCGTGAAGCGGGCGACCGGCTTGCCGCTCTTGGTGAAGGTCAGCGAATCCTCTCCCGCCGCGGGGGAGGCCAGAATGAGCGCGGCCAGCAAGAAGCGGGTTCTCATGGGCGCCATTCTATCAATTGAAGTCCCTTCGTCATAAATGGTAATTTTAGACGAGATTTCCAGGGAGGCACCCACCATGTCCCAGTACAAGAAGATCCAGGTCCCGGCGGACGGCGCCAAGATCGAGTTCAAGAACGGCAAGCTCGCCGTTCCTAATAACCCGATCATCCCCTACTTCGAGGGCGACGGCACGGGCCCGGACATCTGGAAGGGGACGCAGGTGGTCCTGGACGGGGCGGTGGCCAAGGCCTACGGCGGCAAGCGCAAGATCTCCTGGATGCGCGTCCACGCCGGCCTGACCGCCCTCCAGAACTACGACAAGGACACCGTCCTCCCGCAGGAGACGCTGGACGCGATCAAGGAGTTCCGCGTCGCGATCAAGGGCCCCCTGACCACCCCGGCCGGCGGCTTCAAGTTCGTCTGTCTCACCTGCGCGAAGGAGCAGAACGAGGTCGGCGGCAAGCGGCCCGAGAAGTGCGTCGCCTGCTCCTCCGAGTGGGTCACGCCGCGCTTTCGCTCGGTCAACGTGGGCCTGCGCCAGAAGCTCGATCTCTACGCCTGCGTGCGCCCCGTGCGCTGGTTCAAAGGGGTGCCCTGCCCCGTGAAGGCGCCCGAGAAGCTCGACATCGTCATCTTCCGCGAGAACACCGAGGACGTCTACGCCGGCATCGAGTTCGAGAACGGCACCCCGGACCAGAAGAAGGTCTACGAGTTTCTGACCCAGACGATGGGCAAGAAATTCAACGCCGACTCCGGCATCGGCATCAAGCCGATCTCGGTCTCCGGCACCAAGCGCCTGGTGCGCATGGCGATCCAGTACGCCGTCGACCACAAGAAGCCCTCCGTCACCTTGGTCCACAAGGGCAACATCCAGAAGTTCACCGAGGGCGCCTTCCGCGACTGGGGCTACGAGGTCGCGACCACCGAGTTCCGCGACAAGATCGTGACCGAGGCCGAGCTCTGGGACAAGCACGAGGGCAAGGTCCCGGCGGGCAAGATCGTGGTCAAGGACCGCATCGCCGACCAGACCTTCCAGCAGCTCCTGCTGCGGCCCGACGAGTACTCGGTCCTGGCGACGCCCAACTTGAACGGCGACTACATCTCCGACGCCGCCGCCGCGCAGGTGGGCGGCCTGGGCATCGCCCCCGGCGCCAACATCGGCGACGGCGTGGCGGTCTTCGAGGCCACCCACGGCACGGCGCCCAAGTACACGGGCAAGGACATGGTCAACCCCGGCTCGCTCATCCTCTCGGGCGTCATGATGCTCGAGCACCTGGGCTGGCAGGAGGCGGCGGACCTCATCATCGCCGCGCTCGAGAGGACGATCCAGTCCAAGCGCGTGACCTACGACCTGGAGCGGCAGATGACCGGCGCCACCAAGCTCAAGACCTCCGAGTTCGGCGCGGAGCTGGTCAAGAACATGCCGTCGCGCGAGGCCTGCGCGGCCTAGCCGCGCGCGCGTATCCGAGGACGGGATGCCCGAATTGAGCCTCCTCGTCCCCGTCTACAACGAGCGCGAGAACCTTCCCGACCTGGGCAAGGAGATCCGCGACGCGTTGAAGGGGATCGACTACGAGGTCGTCCTGGTCGACGACGGCTCGAGGGACGGCTCCTACGAGGAGATCAAGAAGCTCGTCGCCGCGGAGCCGCGCTTTCGCGCGGTGCGCCTGGGCACGAACTTCGGCCAGACCGCCGCGCTCGCCGCGGGGATCGCCCACGCCCGCGGCAAGGTCATCGGCTGCATCGACTCCGACCTCCAGAACGACCCCAAGGACATCCCGGGCATGCTGGCGCTCCTCGAGAAAGACTGCGACGTGGTCAGCGGCTGGCGAAAGGACCGCAAGGACACCTGGCTCACGCGCAAGCTCCCGTCCAAGATCGCCAACGCGATCATCTCCCAGGTCACGGGCGTGCGCCTGCACGACTACGGCTGCACGCTCAAGCTCTACCGGGCGGAGTACTTGAAGGGCCTGCGCATCTACGGCGAGATGCACCGCTTCATCCCCGCCTTCGCCGGCTTCATGGGCGCGCGCATCCGCGAGGTCGAGGTGAACCACCGCCCCCGGACGCGGGGCGTGTCCAAGTACGGCCTCATCCGCATCTTCAAGGTCGTCCTCGACCTCATGACCGTCAAGTTCATGGACGCGTACCTCACCAAGCCGATTTATCTGTTCGGCGGGGGGGGAGCCGCGATGGTCTTCCTGGGCGCGGTCCTCTCCGCGGTGACGGCCTACAAGAAGTTCTTCCTCGGCATCTACGTCAAGGACCAGCCGCTCTTCCAGGTCTCGATTTTCTGCGCCTTGATCGGCGTCCAGCTTCTCTTGATGGGCCTGCTGGCCGAGATCCTCATCCGCATCTACTACGACGTGCGCGAGAAGCCGACCTACTTCGTGCGCGAGGAGCTGGGCCGATGAGCGCCTCGCCGCTGCGCTTCGAGACCCGCGCGATCCGGGAGCAGGAGGGGCTCTCTCAGGAGCTTTCCGTCGAGCCCGCGCTCCTGGCGCCCGAAGGGGCGGGCGAGGCCCGCCTGACGGGCCCGGTCTCGGCCAGGGTCGAGTTCTCGATCGGCGGCAACCGCCTGCTCGTCCAGGCGAGCTTCGCGGGCGTTTGGCGCCTGCCCTGCGGCCGCTGCCTCGCCGCGGCCGAGGCGCCTTTCTCCTGCGAATTCGAGGAGACCTACCCGGCCTCCGACGAGGTCATCGACCTGACCGAGGACGCGCGCCAAGCCGTCCTCCTCGAGCTCCCGCAGCGCGCCCTCTGCAAGGATGCCTGCCGCGGCCTGTGCCCTTCCTGCGGCAAGAACTTGAACGAGGGCGCCTGCAAGTGCGCGCCCGCGAACGCCTCCCCTTTCGCCGTATTGAAGTCCCTGAAGAAGCCCAAGGAGAACTGACATGCCCAACCCAAAACACAAGCACTCGCGCTCGCGCCGTGACTCGCGCCGCGCCCAGAACTGGAAGCTCGAGACGAGCTCGATGAGCGTCTGCGAGAACCCCGCCTGCAAGAAGCTGCGCCAGCCCCACCGGGTCTGCCCGCACTGCGGCTTCTACAACGGCAAGCTCGTCGTGCCCAAGCGCGAGAAGAAGTCCAAGAAGAGCGAGGGAGAGGCTGGGGGCGAGCAGTAGGCAACCCAGCCGTTTCTTGCTAGAATCGGCCCCTCGATTCTCATGAAGCTGAAAGACAAAGTCGCGCTCATCACCGGAGGCGCACAGGGGATCGGCCGTGCCACGGCCGATCTCCTGGCCTCCGAGGGCGCCAAGCTCGTCCTGGTGGACGTGGACGCGGAGAAGGTCGCCAAGACCGCCGCGGAGCTCGCCGCCGCCCGCAAGACCGAGGCCGTGGGCCTCAAGGCGGACGTCACCCAGTTCGCCTCCTGCGAGGAGGCGGTCAAGGCGTGCATGGACAAGTTCGGCAAGCTCGACGTCCTGGTCAACAACGCCGGGATCACCCGCGACGGCCTGCTCATGCGCATGTCCGAGGCGGACTGGGACCTGGTCCTGAACGTGAACTTGAAGGGCGCCTTCAACATGACCAAGGCGGCGATCCGCCCCATGCTCAAGGCGCACGCCGGCCGCATCGTGAACCTGGCCTCCGTCGTCGGCCAGGAGGGAAACGGCGGCCAGGCCAACTACGCCGCCTCGAAGGGCGGCCTCATCGCCCTGACCAAGTCCTGCGCCAAGGAGTTCGCCTCGAGGAACATCCTGGTCAACGCCGTCGCCCCGGGATTTATCCACACCCGGCTCACCGACGTGCTGCCGGACGAGGTCAAGAAGGACCTGATGGGCAAGATTT
>DATLOS010000372.1:0-4430 GCA_035536155.1 Elusimicrobiota bacterium | reverse complement strand
CGATGGCCGTCGCCTGGGCGGCGGCGCTTCTCGTCCCCGCGCTTTGCGTCCTGCGAGTCCCCGAGCTCGGCCTCCTGCCCGCGGCCCAGCTCTTTCGCAATCCCTGGATCGACGGCTCGTTCTGGATCAACGTGCTCAAGTTCAACCCGCTTCTGCGCCTGCCGGAGTTCGTGCTGGGCGTCGCGCTGGGCAGGCTGTTCCTGCTGCGCCAGGGGGAGGCCCCGCCGAGGCGCCCGGACGCCGCCGCGGGCGCGGCGATGGCTGCCATCCTGCTCCTGCTCGCGGCGGGGCGGCGGATCCCTTTTCCGCTCCTGCACGACGGCCTGCTCGACCCGCTGTTTGCCGCGGCGATCTTCTTCCTGGCCTTCGACCGCGGCGTCTTGGCCCGCGTTCTCGGCCAGCCGGCGTTCCTGGCCTTGGGCGACGCGAGCTATTCGCTCTACATCCTCCACGCGCCGATCTCCGCCTGGCTGCGCCTGTCCCAGCTGCGCTGGCCGGCGCTGCGCGTGGGCCCGGTGCCGGGATTTTTGGCGTACGCGGGCCTGACCATCGCGGCGTCCTTGGCGGCTTTTCGATTCCTCGAGGATCCCCTGCGCCGGCGCCTGAGGGGGCGCTGAGTCGTTGACTTTTCCCGCTTTTCGAACTATTAAGGATGTGCTCAAAGTTTCGTTGAATGAATAAGAAGTTTTTGGTAGCTTTTAATCGTACGCGCGGGGCCGAGGTGGCCTCCAGGGTCGTCGTGGCGGACACCCCCAAGACCCGCGCGGTCGGGCTGTTGAGCCGCTCGTCTTTGGAGCCCGGAGAGGGCCTGTGGATCGTGCCCTGCGCGTCGATCCACACCCTCTTCATGCGCTTCGCCATCGACGCAGTGTTCTTGGACGAGGACTTGGTCGTGCGCCGGGTGCTGGAGGACCTCAAGCCGTGGCGGCTGTCGCCGTGGGTGCTCTCGGCCCACAGCGTGCTGGAGCTGCCGGGCGGCTCGGTCAAAGGAACGGTCGTGCCGGGAGACCGGCTGGAGATCGGATGAGCGAAGACTTCGTCACTCCCTCGGGCATCGCGATCCAGCGCGTCTACGCGCCGCCGGCTTCGGGCGGCGCCGCGCCGGACACGCGCGATCCCGCCTGGGAAAAGGCGAGGCTGGGCCGCGCCGGCGAGGCGCCCTTCACCCGCGGCATCCAGAAGACCATGTACCGCGGCCGTCTCTGGACCATGCGCCAGTACGCCGGCTTCGGCACCGCCGCCGAGACGAACGCGCGCTTCAAGTACCTCCTCGAGCACGGCCAGACCGGCCTCTCCACCGCCTTCGACCTGCCCACCCAGATGGGGCTCGATGCCGATAGTCCTCGCGCGGAGGGTGAGGTCGGCCGCGTGGGCGTCCATATTGGAAGCCTGGACGATATGGAGACGCTGTTTGCCGGCATCCCCATGGGCGAGGTCTCGACCTCGCTGACCATCAACGCGACCGCCTCGGTGCTGCTCTCCTTCTACGCCGCGGCGGCGAAGAAGGCGGGGGCCGACCCGGCGGCGCTGCGCGGCACGCTCCAGAACGACATCCTGAAGGAGTACCTCGCGCGCGGCACCTACATCTTCCCGATCGACTCCGGCCTGCGCCTGTGCGTGGACGCGATCGAGCACTCGGTGCGCCACATCCCTAAGTTCCATCCCATCTCGATCTCGGGCTACCACATCCGCGAGGCGGGCTCGGACGCCGTGCAGGAGATCGCCTTCACCTTCCTCAACGCCGAGACCTACGTGAAGGCGCTCCTCGACCGGGGCCTGGGCGTCGACCAGTTCGGCCCCCAGCTCGCCTTCTTCTTCGGCTGCCACAACCACATGCTGGAAGAGATCGCCAAGTTCCGCGCCGCGCGCCGGGTCTGGTTCAAGCTGATGTCCGAGGACTATAAGGCGAAGGACCCCAAGACCCTGAGCCTGCGCTTCCACGTGCAGACCTGCGGCTCGACCTTGACCAGCCAGCAGCCCCTAAACAACGCGGCGCGGGTCGCCCTCCAGGCGCTCTCCGCGGTGCTCGGGGGCTGTCAGTCGCTCCACACCAACTCCTTCGACGAGGCCTTGGCCCTGCCCACCGAGGAGGCGGCCCAGTTGGCTCTTCGCACCCAGCAGATCCTGGCTTTCGAGACGGGCGTGCCGGACACGGCCGACCCGCTGGCCGGGGCCTACGCGATCGAGGCGCTGACCGACCAGCTCGAGGAGAAGATCTGGGAGACGATCCGCCGGGTGCGGGCCGCGGGCGGGATGCTCGCGGCCATGTCCCAGGGCCTGCCCCAGGCGGAGATCCAGGAGTCCGCCTACCGCTACCAGAAGGAGATCGAGGCCGGCCGCCGGAAGGTGGTCGGGGTGAACTGCTATCCCGTGGAGGTTGACGCGAAGTCCAAGCGCGAGATCCTGCGCGTCTCGCCCAAGCTCGAGGCCGAGCAGAAGGAGCGCCTGGCCCGCTTCAAGGCCGCGCGCGCCGCCGGGGCCGTCTCCGGCGCCCTGGGCGAGCTGACGGGCGCGGCCAAGTCCAAGGAGAACCTCTTGCCTTTCATCCTGCGCGCGGTCGAAGCCCGGGCGACCCTCGGGGAGATCTGCGAGGCCTTGCGCGGCGTCTTCGGAGAATACCATGGCAGCTAAGGGCCTCGTCCGCCGCAAGACGGTCGCGGAGGTCGTGCGCGAGCGCAAGCTCCTGCCCGAGGACGCGCTCAAGAAGGCCGAGGAGAAGTCCAAGAAGGACAACAAGAGCCTCCAGCAGATCATCATCGAGGAGAAGCTCCTCGAGAAGCCCAAGCTCCTCAAGACCCTCTCCGAAGAGTGGCAGGTCAAGGCCGTCGACCTGACCCACATGGACGTGGACAAGGAGACGGTCGCCATCATCCCGGAGGCCGTGGCCCGGCGCCACCAGGCCGTGCCCTTCGCCAAGGAGGAGTCGGTCCTCTTCGTCGCCATGGCCGACCCCCGCGACTTCTTCGTCTCCGAGGACATCCATCTGCGCACCGGCCTCGACGTGCAGGCCTACCTGGCCATGCCCTGGGACATCAACTTGGTCCTGGACACCGCCTACGGCAAGGGCGAAGGCCAGGCCATGAACAAGCTCATGGAGGCGGTGAAGAAGTCCGAGGATTCCCCGCCGGAAGTGGGCGGGATGGACATCGCCAAGGAGGCGCCCAAGTCCGACATCTCCGAGGTCGACGCCACCGCCCCCGAGGTCGAGAAGTGGGTCAACGCGATCATGCTGGGCGCCCTCCAGGCGAAGGCCTCCGATATTCACATCGAGCCCTTCGAGGACCCGGGCGGCAAGAACTCCCGCATCCTCCTGCGCTACCGCGTCGACGGCATGCTCCGCGACGGCCCCTTCCAGATCCCCTGGGCCTATCGGAACGCGATCTCGGCCAAGATCAAGATCTTGACCAACTCCATGAACATCACCGAGCGCCGCGTGCCCCAGTCGGGCCGTATCCAGATCCTGGCGGGCGGCAACCCGGTCGAGTTCCGCGTCGAGGTGGTGCCGACCGTCTACGGCGAGGCCGCCGTCCTTCGTATCTTGGACCGGCGCTCCGTCCAGGTCGACATCAACACCATGGGGTTCTTGCCCGACACGTTGGACAAGTTCCTCGGGCTCCTCAAGGGCATCGGCGGAAAGAAGAACTTCGGGCTTATCCTGGTCTGCGGCCCCACCGGCTCGGGAAAATCGACGACCCTCTACGGCGCCCTGAACTACGTCAACCGCCCGGACATCAAGATCCTCACCGCCGAGAACCCGGTCGAGTACAACATCGACGGCATCGTGCAGGTCCCGGTCAACCCCGACCTCAAGCTCGGCGAGAACAAGGTCTTCAACTTCGCGGCGGCGCTGAGATCCTTCCTGCGCTTGGACCCCGACGTCATCATGGTCGGCGAGATCCGCGACGAGGAGACCGCCCACATCGCCATGGAGGCCGCCATGACCGGCCACTTGGTGTTCTCCACCATCCACACCAACGACGCGCCCTCCTCCATCAGCCGCGTGGTCGAGATGGGCCTGCCCGGCTACATCGTCGCGGCGACGATGAAGGCCGTGCTCGCCCAGCGCCTCGGCCGGCGCCTGTGCCCCGACTGCAAGGTGCAGGTCGACCCGCGGCCCGACGAGCTCGTGGTGTTCAAGGAGCACGGAGTCGCGCTGCCCGCGGGCGCCAAGCTCTTCAAGGGGCAGGGCTGCGACACCTGCAAGGGCTCCGGCTTCAAGGGCCGTGTCGGCTTCCACGAGCTCCTCGTGATGACCGACGCGATCCGGCGCCTGTGCCTCACCGACGTCTCCGCGAACTCCATCGCCGACGCGGGGAAGAAGGATGGCATGCGCACCATCATGATGGACGGCCTGGAGAAGGTGAAGCTCGGCCTGACCACGGTGCGCGAGGTGCTCGGCGGCGCCGAGGACGCCAAGGACGCGAAGGACT
>DATLOS010000371.1:0-2117 GCA_035536155.1 Elusimicrobiota bacterium | reverse complement strand
GTTCCAGGCCTGGAACGTGTCCCGCTGGGTGAAAGGCGAGACGCGCCCGCCCATGCGGGAGCAGGCGGTTCAGCTCCTCGTCGCCAAGGACTACGCGGACCGGCTCCGGATGCCGCCCTTCCCGCCGCTCTATCCCTTGAGCATCGGCTACGCGATGAGCCGCCCCGACCCCGCCCGCGCGGCGCTCTGGGCGAACGCGGGCTACATGGCGCTGCTGCTGCTGGCCCTCTGGGGCCTGGGCGCGCATTTCGGCGGACCCTGGGTCGGCTTCGCCACCGCGCTGCTCTTCTCCTGCGCTCCGGAGCTCCAGCGGCTTCAGTCCACGCAGCTCCTCGACTTGGCCCTCATCGCCGTGGTCGCGGCGGCCTACTGGGCGCTGCTGCTCTCCGAGCGCTTCGCGCGCTGGGGGCCGTCTCTGGCCTTCGGCGCGCTTTTCGCCGCGGCCATGCTGACCAAATGGAGCGCGTTCTCCTATTTCTTTCCGGCGTACTGGCTCGCGGCGCAGGCGATGGCGGACCGGTCCCGCCGGCCGAAGGCCCTGGCCGCCGCGCTTTTGGCGGTCGTCCTCGCGGCCCCGTGGTATGTCGTCGAGCTTCCCTTCCTCTTGCCCCGGCTCGTCGACGCGTCGGCGGACCAGGCGGTCTCGCTCTTCACCGTCTCGGGCTTCTTCTCTTATCCGCTCCAGCTGATCTACGGCCTCGAGACCCCGCTTCTCATCCTCGGCGTGGTCGCGCTCGTGGCTCCCGCGGTCGAGCGCCGCAAGGACGATTTTTGGCTCCCGTTGGCCTGGCTGGGCACCTCGCTCGTCTTTTGGATGATCGTGCCCAACCGGCAGCTGCGCTACCTGCTGCCCGCGGTCGCGCCGCTCGCGCTCGCGGCGGCCGCCACCTGGCCGCGCGGGCTGGTCGCCGCCCTGTGCGCCTATCAGCTCGCCGCCGCGGCGAACTTCTCCGCGGGCTGGGTCCGCGGCGCGCACCCGGTCATCGGCATCCCGGTGAACTTCTTCCGCTCCGAGCCGCCCAAAGCCGAGGCCTGGCCCCTGGACGACATCCTGAGCGAGGCTTCCCGCCTGCACCGGGACCCGCCGGCCTTCGGCGGCATGGTCGTCGTCGCCAACCATGGCCAGCTCAACTACGCCGGCTTGACCTGGGAGGAGCGGCGCCTCGGGATCGGGAACCTGCGCATGCGCGAGGTCAACCGCCGCCTTTGCGAGCTGGCCGAGTTCGTGCTCGTGAAGACTGGCTCCCTCGGCCCCGACGGGGTCATCGACGGCCTGCCCGCCGCGCGGGACCAGGTCCTCGACCCGAAGGGCTGGTTCCGCAAGGCCTACCGGGAGGCCAAGCGCTGGCCTCTTCCCGACGGGAGCGAGGCGCTTCTCTTCGCGCGCGCGGACCCCGCCGTTGCGCCGATCCCGGACCGAAAGGTGCGCTACGATTACTACGAGGAGGGCCCTTTCTCCGCGAAGGCTCTCGCCGCGGACTTCGGCGCCTACGACCCGGTCCGCTCCGTCTACCCCCGCGCGCGTCTGGAGGCGGCGAGCGTCTCCATCGACGGCCTGGAGATCGACCACCCCTCGCTCGAGCTCGAGGACCTCGGCTTCGTCCCGGTCCGCTACGAGGGCAAGGTCGCCGAGGCCTCGCGCAAGGACAGCCTCCTCGACCTGCGCTTCATCCGCCTGCGGCGCCTGCGCCTCTTGTCGGGCTCGGTATCGGAGGCGTCGTTGGCCGCGTTCCTGCGGGACCGGGTGAAGGGCCTCGAGGAGACGCGCGTGACCCTGGAGGGCACCGCCGCGGCCAAGGCCCGGATCCGCGGGATTCCCGTCCAAGTCGAGCTGTCGGCCGAGCTGCCGGAGGGGGGCGGGGTCCTGGAGGCGCGCGTACTGCGCGCCGAGGCCTTCGGCGTGCCGATCCCGCGCGGGCTCCTCGACCGCTACGGCAAAATCTCCCTGGATCTTCGCCCGAACCCGGAGCTGCCGTTCGAGGTCGACGCGGGAGCCCTCCGGATCGAGGGCGGCCGCGTCCTGGTCGGCGGGGAAAGCCGGGCCAAGCCTCGTTAGGCGAAGTTTATCCGCTCGCCGACGACGTAGAGCGGGCGCCGCTTGACCTCGTCGAAGATGC
>DATLOS010000370.1:0-5705 GCA_035536155.1 Elusimicrobiota bacterium | reverse complement strand
TTTCGCTGGAGGCGGCGCCACCGGCTCTGGGTGCGGAGCCGGTCCGGCGGGCGCCGGAGCGGACGCCGGAAGCGGCCCCCCGCGAGGAGCGCCTCGCCGCGGGGCTTTCGGAGAGCAGCCGGAGCCTCCTCGCCAAGCCCTCCGAGATCGCCCTGAGCCCGGCCCAGGCCCAATCCTTGCCCGCGGCCGACCTGCGCGACGCGGGCGATCGGATCATGGCCCGGGTCCTGGGAGAAGAGCGCGGCTCGGCTCCGGCGGCGCTGTTTGCCCCGGGCTTCTTCGGCCCCGGCGGCGACGACGAGTCCACCGGCGCGCTGCGTCCCATGGGCGCGTTCGTGCCTCCGGAGGCCGGCGCCGCCCCGCCCGCGGTCCCGCCGCCGTCGGCGGCGCCGGTGCCGGAGCGGCGCGGCCTTCTCGCGCGCCTGACGGCGCCCTTTCGGATCCTATCCGACGCAAAACGCAACCGCGAGTTCTGGAAGTTCCTGCTGGGCCAGGGTCTCCTGTCCTTGGGGGTGAACTTCCACTACACGGCCCTGCCCGACCTGGTCGCCGCGAAGCCGGAGAATTCCGGCCGGGTGAGCTTGAACCGCACCGTGAACTGGACCGCCCAGGGGCTCGCGGGGCTCACCACGGGCCCCTTGGTGGACCGCACCCCGACCTCGGGCATGCTGGTCTGGACCTACCTGGGCCGCTCGCTGCTCTTGATGTCGGTGCCCATCCTCTTCTTTAACGGCTACTTCGGCTTCGCGGTCTTCCAGCTCGTGATCTTCGGCGCCGGCTTCCTCCAGAGCATGGGCGGCACGGCCGCCTCCGTGGCCTTCGCGCGCATCCTCGGCTCCGACGAGAAGGCGTACAACCGCGCCAACGCGGTCTACAACCTCGTCCTCTACCTCGCCGGAGTCGTCGGGCCGCTCGTGGCGGGAAGCTTCATCGCCGCGCTGAACACCCGCTTCGGCTTCCTCTCCGGCAACGCGCTGGCCTACGGCGTCTACGCGCTGTTTTTGCTGGCCGTGGCGGTGCTCTACCGCCTCTTCCTGCGCCTGCCGCGCGACGAGGTGATGCTGGCGCGACGCTCCCTGGCGGACCGCCTGCGCAAGGGGCCCGGGCGCCACCCCCGCGTGCGCGGGGTCGCCGTGGAGCACGTCGCGGGCGAGCCGCGCCTCGTGGTGGAGCTGTCCGGCGACGCGTCCGACGCGTCCGGGATCCCCGCCGAGCACGAGGGATTTCCCGTGCGCGCGGCCGCCGCGCCGCGCCCGATCGCGCAGGTCCTCGAGGGCTTCCGCCTGAACTGGAGCGATCCGTTCCTGCGGCGGACGATGCTCTTCTCCATACCCGAGGCGCTGGCCGGAGAGGCGCTGGTCTTCGGGGCCCTGCCCCGCTACATCCAGGACGTGATGACCTTGCCCGACGCCTCCTGGATCGCCGCCTTGCCCCTGATCGGCCCCTTCTTCGCCGGGCTGGCGACGCGGGCCGGCGCCTTCGGCCTGTATCTCGCCGTCTCCTCGCTGGGCCTCGGGCTCGCGTCCTTCGCGACCATGTTCCTGCGCAGCGAGGTCCGTCCGGGGGACCCGCGCGCGGGCTACTGGGGCCGCCTCGACACGCTGGAGAAGCAGTCCTTGGTGACGTCCATCCTCTTCGGCCTGGGCTCGCTCGCCTACCTGGGCGTATTCTTCGTCCCCAATCTGTGGGCCTC
The DNA here is from genome assembly GCA_035536155.1 of Elusimicrobiota bacterium. Taxonomy (GTDB): domain Bacteria; phylum Elusimicrobiota; class Elusimicrobia; order UBA1565; family UBA1565; genus DATLOS01. The sequence goes on along the minus strand of DATLOS010000370.1, from coordinate 4,012 downwards.
GGCGGCGATGATGCTCCTCTCCTCGATCCTCCAGGCGCCCGCGCAGACCGTGTGGGGGAGCGTCCACCAGCGGGTCCTCCAGGAGCGCTTCTCCGACCGGATGGGCAACGTCCTCTCGGCGCGGGGCTTCTACTTCACCGTGCTGTCGATCGCCGGCCTGCTCCTCTTCGGCTGGATGCTGACCGCGTGGTCGACGCCGGCGGTGATGCTCGCGGTGGGGATCGGGATGGCGGTCATCGCCGCGACCCACGTGCTGGAGCCGTTCTTCGTCTTCCCGCTCGGCCCTAAGAAGGGGTGACGCCCCGGTAGGGCGCCTTTCGCCGCTTGCCGAAGCGGAGCATCAGCGGGTCGTAGAGCGCCGGCGGCAGGTTGCGGGCGACGTCCTTGACGAAGCGCGACAGCGGCCAGGGGAAGTGGACGATGGGCCGCCCGGCCTCCACGCCGTCGAGGATGGCCCGCGCCCCGTCCGCGGTATCCATGAGGAAGGGCATCTTCCCCGGCTCGTTGCGGTCGGTGAGCTCGCTCTTGACGAAGCCGGGGCAGACCGCGACGGCGCGCACGCCGGTCCCGCGCAGGTCGAGGCGGGCCGACTCCATCATGGCGATGACCGCGGCCTTGCTCGCGCAGTAGGAGCCGGAGCCGGGAAGGCCGCGGAAGCCCGCCAGGCTGGCGACGGCGGCGACGGTCCCGCGCCCGGCGGCGAGCATGTCCGGAAGGACGGCCTCGAGCCAGTTCGCGACGCCGAAGACGTTGGTCTCGAAGGTCCAGCGGTAGTCCTGGGCGCTGAACTCGCGGGCGTCCTTGGAGTCGCCGACCCCCGCGTTGAGGATGGCCCAGTCGAGCCCGCCCCAGGCGGCCCGAATCTCCGCGTAGTGGCGGCGGACCGCCGCGAGCTCGCCGACCGGCCCCTCGAGCGGCAGGCAAGCGCCGCCCGCGGCCCGCACGGCCCGGGCGGTCTCCTCCAGCTTGTCGCGGCGGCGGCCCGTGACGGCGACCCGAAAGCCCCGGCGGCCGAGCTGGACGGCCATCTCCCGCCCCAGCCCGGACGTGGCGCCGGTGATCGCTACGCGCAAAGGCTCAGACACCGGTCCCCCGAACGACGACCGGGAAGGTCCACAGGAGAATCTGGAAGTCCAAGAGCAAGCTCCACTCGTCGATGTACTTGAGGTCCAGCGAGGCCCAATCGTCGAAGTTCGAGATGCGGTTGCGTCCCATGATCTGCCAGAGGCCGGTGATGCCGGGACGCATGGACAGGCGCCGGCGCTGCCAGCCGCGGTACTGGCCGACCTCCTGGGGCAGCGGCGGACGCGGCCCCACCAGGCTCATCTCCCCCTTGAGCACGTTCCAGAACTGCGGGAGCTCGTCGAGAGAGTACTTGCGCAGGATGCGCCCCACGGGGGTGATCCGGGGGTCGTTGGCCATCTTGAACACCGGCCCGCTCATCTCGTTCTTGAGCGCGTACTTGAGGGCCTGTTTCTGGGCGTCGGCGTACATGGAGCGCAGCTTGTAGCAGTCGAATTCGCGCCCGTTGAGCCCCACGCGGCGCTGCTTGAAGAAGGTCGGCCCGCGGCTGGTGAGCCGTATGAGGACGGCGCAGACGACGATGGGAAGGGCGGAAAGGAGCAGGAGGATGAGGCTTCCGACGACGTCCAGCCCGCGCTTGAACAGTAGCGCCATGCTGGGGTGGTGCACGAGGGAGAACACCAGCACGGGAAATTCATCGAGATAGTCCACGCCGGAGAAGGCGACGTTCTTGTGGATGAAGTCCATCTTCAGCCAGATCTCGATGCCGCGCTCCTGGCAGGCCAGGATCGCGCGCTCGATCATCTCCGGGTTCTGCCGGTAGACGGTGAAGATGGCGTAGTCCACGACGGTCGTGTCGAGGACTGCGGAGATGTTCTGCAAGGCCTCTTGGCGGACCTCGGCGGGGACGATCCGGGCGTCCGCGGGCTCGCCCAAGGTCAGGACGCACTCGATGCGCAAGCCGAAATGGCGGTTCTCCTTGATGGCGCTGATCGCCTGCGGGAGGGTGAACTGGTTGCCCACGATGATCACGTGCTTGACGTCCCGTCCCGAGGACCGGTGCTCGCGGTAGAGCAGCATGACCGCGAGCTGCCAGATCGCGGTGGCCGCGTAGCTGATCGTGATGCCTCCCAGGAGGAACTCGCGGCTTCGGTGAGGCAGGCGCAGCGAATAGGCGATGAAGGTGTAGCCGAGGGTCGCGATCGCGTAGGCGGTCCCGAGGCCGCGCAGGACGCCGAAAGGCTTCGCGAGGCGGTCCGAGATGCTCACGCCCAGATAGCGGAGCGCCAGGACCGACAGGATGGAGAAGATCCCGATGTCCGGGATGTAGACGATGAACGGCGTCTCCCGGCCCGGATGGAGCGTCCACAGCAGCCGATGCCAGCACGCGAACGCCGCCGCGATGCCGATGCCGGTCAGGACCTGGTAGACGTCGGATGTGGTGCTGCGCTCCTCTCGCCGCATGCCTGGGGGACGACGATACTGTTAGCAGGTTTTAGGCGCCTTCACAAGGCTGCGCCTTGTTGACGGCCCGGGCCGCGGGCGCTATCCTCATGCGGATGGGCGGCGACGAGGTCCACGTCGGCTCGGGCGGCTTCCGGGTCCACCCGCGCAAGGCCATGGAGGTCCTTTCGCGCTACCAGCTTCCCGCCCCCGCCATGTTCCTGGATCTTTGGCTGCGCTGCGCGCACGCCTCGGGCGCCTCCCGGATCCGCATCGACGGCTCGGCCCGGGGGCTTTGCGTCCGCTTCGACGGCCGCCCGCTCCTCGAGGAGGAGCTGCGCGATCCTTCCGCCATCCTCCTGGGCGGCGGCGCCAGCGCGCGCTCGCGGGACCTGGCCTTCGGCCTCCTCGGAGTCCTGCGCACCGCCCCGGCGTCCGTCACCGTATTCTCCGGGGACGGCCAAGCCGGAAGACGCCTCTGGATGCTGGGCCTCGAGAGCTGGGGCATCGAGAGCGCGCCGTTTCGCGGGACGGCGATCGAGGTCGACTGGGGGGCTTCGCCCGCGCCGGACTGGCGGGCGCGGCTCGGCTTTCTCCCGGCGATGCTCCTGGCGATGGTGGAGGTGGACGAGAGGCTGCTGGCGCTGCCGGAGTACCCGATTCCCAACGTCTCCTTCCGGAGGGGACGCGTGCGCGGCACGCTCTTCATGCATCATTCCGGCGCATCCCTCGAGAGCCGCCTCGACCTCCATCGGGCGGGCATCCCGGTGGAGTCGATCGCGGCGCGGCTTCCCGCCCCGGTCCGGGCGGTCGTCAACGACGAGGCGCTGGAGCTCGACGCCTCCCAGTTTGCGGCGATCCGCGGACGGCGCCTCGCGCTGGTGGAGCGGATCGTCGGTGCGCGCTGCAAGGACCTGGCGCTGCGCGTCCTGGAAGGCTTTCGCCCGCGCATGCAGGCCTTCGCGGAGCGGGTCCGCGAGCCGGCGCTCCGGCGTTCCTGGGCAGAGGGGCTTGGGCAGGCGGAGCCGCTGGCCCGGGAGACGGAGTGGCTCCGCCACGCCGCCGACGGCCTGCTCGGGCTCCCGGAGGAAGACTGCGCCGATCCGGCCCTCTCGGCGCTCTGGAGCGCGCCGCTGTTCTTCGGCGCGGCGGGAGGCACGGTGAGCCTCGCGCAGCTGGAGGCGCAGAGCCGGGCCCTGGGCTGCGTCCCGTTCCAGCGCCGTCCTTCCCAGTCGGGCCAGCGAGTCTGGTGCCCCTCCTACCGCGACGTGGCGGCCCTCACCCGCCGCTTCGGCGCCCGCATCCGCGAGGAAGGATGAGCGAGGAAGGGGTCTTCGTCGGCTCGGGCTCGTTCCGCGTGGACCGCCGCAAGGCGCTCGAGCTCCTGCGCGACAAGGCGGTCGAGGACCTCGCGTTCTGCCCCCGCTTCTGGGCTCGCGCCGCGGTGGCGGGCGGCGCCACCTGGGTTCGGGCCAAAGGATCGGGGGGATGGCTGTCCGGATCGTCCTTCGAGCTGCGCTTCGACGGGCTGCCGTTCGGACCGGAG
>DATLOS010000369.1:0-4402 GCA_035536155.1 Elusimicrobiota bacterium | reverse complement strand
AAGATGTAGCGGCCGTCCTGGAAGACGCGCAGGTCCGGGGCGAGACGGAAGCCGAGATAGCCCCCCCAGCCCCAGGGGTTGTAGACGTTCCGGCGGGCGAGCTCGGGCCGGCGCGCGAGATAGGCCGCCGACTCGAGCGGCAGGTAGCCGGCGTGCCAGGCCGCGCGGAACGCCCCGAGGGGAAGGGCCAGCTTCAGCCCCAGCCCGGCGCCGGCGGCCAGAAAAGCGGCGGCGCCGGCCGAGCGGAGCGCCGCCGGCGCGCCAGCGCCGGCCAGGAGCTCGGGCACGCACCACGGCGCGGCGAGCAGGCAGAAGTACGGCGCGGCGCGCGAGTGCCGCCAAGCGGCCAGGCCGAGGAGCGCGAGGCACAGAAGCCGGCCCGGGCGGGGCCGCCGCGCGGCCGGACCCGGGCGGGTAAGGACCCAGACCGCGCAGGCCAGCGCCGCCCACGCCGGCCAGTGGGGCGGCCGCCGCAAGGACAAGGGCCCCCACTCCGCGATCAAGCCGGGCAAGGAGCCGACCTCCCGCGCGTGCCGCGCGAGGACCCGATAGACGCCCCAGCCGTAGGGGTTGGCGAGCGTCCCCGCGACCGCGGCGCCCAAGGCGGCGAGCGCCGAGCGGGCTTCGCCCATCGCCGTCCGGCGGCGGGCGGGGCCGAAGGCCTCCCACAGCCGTCCCGCCGCGAGGGCGCCCAGGAAGAGGAGCCCGTAGGCGAACCCGGCGTGCAGGTTGGCCCAGAGGGCGAAGAGCCCCGCCGCGGGCGCCGGCCGCGGCGCCTCGTCCCGACGGGTCAGCGCCGCGAAGAAGACGAAGGAGAACAGCTCGGTGCGGGCGTCGGAGCGGGGGATCATCGCGGCCGCGCACAGCGCCAGCGCCGCCGCGCGCTCGGGGGCGCGCACGCCGCGCGCGCGCATGCCCCGCTCGAGCCACCAGCCCGCCCACAGCAGGAGCGCGATCTTGAGCGCGAGCAGGCCGGCCATGCGGCCCGCGCCCCACGCGCCCCCGAGCGCCAGCTGGGAGAGCCACTCGAAGTCGACCCAGGGCGCGCCGGCGCGGGTGAACGACAGCCAGTCGGCGCGCGGGAAGCTCCAGGTATCGAGCATCCGCCGCGCGGCGCTCAGATGCCACCACAGATCGGGATCCCCGATGGGCATGGCCAGCATCGGCGCGGCCGCGGCCAGCGCGGCGGCCATCCAGAGCGCCTCGATCCGCCGAGGCTTCACGAGCGGAGCCCCTCCGCGGCCGCGCGCCGCACGAGGACCAAGCTCCGCGCGTCGCGGTAGATCAGCGCCCACGCCGGGGAAGGCAGAAAGAACTCGTAGGCGGGCCGCCCCATGATCACCTGTCCGGTGTTCTCGAGGAGCACCAAACCGATGCCCTGCTCGTCCAGGAAGCGCGCGTAGCTCGCGGGGTCGGCCTTGGCGAGCCGCTCCGGCTCCAGCATCCCGTGGAACAGATACCGGCCGTCCCAATAGACGCGGTAAGCGGGATAGAGCCGCCAGCCCAGGTAGCCGCCCCACTGCCAGGGATTGAGCATGCGCAGCGAGGCGAGGGCGCCGCGCTCGCGGTCGAGAAAGTCGGCCGCCTCGCGCGGCGTCCCGTCGAAGCGCGCCGCGCGCCCGAGCTCCGGCGCGACGCGAAACGCGGCGAAAGCCAGCAGGGCGGCCGCGACGGCCCGCCGCCCGCGCGTTCCGACCAGCCGCTCCCCGGAGAGGACGGCCAGCGGCACGCCGGCGCAGGCGAAGTAGGGCAGGAAGCGCGCCTGCCGCAGGCCGGCCGCGGCGAGGAGCGCGGCGGCGGCGGCGAGCCCGGGGACGCGGCCCGGCCGGCGCGCGCGCCGGCGATGGAGCTCCGCGGCGGCGCAGGCCGCCGCCAACGCCCAGACCGGCGCGAGCCAGGCGCTCCAAAAATCCGGCGACGACCACTCGCGGAGGCGACCGCGCAGCGCGGCGGCGTCGCGCCCGTGCGCGGCGAGGACGCCGAAGATCCGCGGCCCGTAGGGATTGGCGCAGGCCGCGGCCGCCGCCAGCGGGAGCGCCCAGGCGGGCGCGGTCCCGGCGAACGCGTAGCCGGCGAGAAGAAGCAGGCCCAAGGCGAAGCCGGCGTGGAGGTTCGCCCAGGCCGCGAAGACGCAGGCGAGCGCCGCCGCGAAGGCGCCGTCCTTCCTCCACGGCCCGCGCCGCAGGCGCCGGCCCTCGAGGACGCGCCAGAGCAGGAGGAGCAAGGCGAGGGAGAAGTTCTCCGGCCGCAGGTCGTTGCCGGGCGCGATCGCGAGGGCCCAGGCGAGAGCCGCGACGCCGCGCCAGCCCGCGTCGACGCCGTGCAGAGAGAGGACCGCGTCCAGCGCGGCGGCGGCCGCGCCCAGCGCGGCGGTCTTGACCGCCCACAAGCCGGCCGCGCCGGCCAGACGGTGCGCGGCGCCGTAGACGAGCTGCGCGCCCCATTCGAAGTCGACCCAGGGCGAGCCCGCCCGCGTCCAGGAGAGCCAATCGGCGCGCGGAACCGCGCCGTTTTCCCGCATCCAGCGCGCGGCGCTCAGATGCCAGAAGACGTCGGGATTGGAGATGGGCAGCGCCAATGCCGCGGCGCAGCCCGCCGAGCCGAGAGCCGCCAGCGTCCGCCCCTCGCGCGGGGAGGCCGCCATCAGGACGTTATCGGGAAGGTCGGACGGCCTTGCCGGACTTGATGCAGGAGGAGCAGATGTACGCGCTCTGGGTCCGTCCGTCGAGGACGACCTTCTGCTTCTGCAGGTTGGGCCGGAAGATGCGCTTGGTGGCCCGGTGGGAGTGGCTGTAGCTGTTCCCCGTGACCGGACCCTTCGCGCAGATGGTGCACTTGTATGCCATAGCGGCTCATTCTACCAATTTATTCCCGCCGGCCGCTACTGAGGGCGCCGCCCGGCGGACATGGCGTCGGCCAGGGCGTTGAGGGCAAAGATCAGCTTGTCGTTGGCCAAGTCGTCCTGGCGCACGCGGGAGGCGGCGAAGGCGGCGCGCGAGGCCGCCGTCGCGGAGACGGCGAAGGCCGCGGCGAAAGGCTCGAAGGCGTCCGAGCCCTGGTCGAGCAGGGCTTGCGCCGCCGCGCCGAACGCCGCGGCGACGCCGGGGGCGCCGCTCACGTGCGCGAAGTCGTGCGGCATGCGCGAGAAGAAGGGCGCGCCGAGCAGGAGCATGAGGTTCCGGGCGTTGCGGCCCTCGAGGATAGGCGGCAGGGACGCCAGCCCGTAGAGGCGCTCGAACGCCGCGGACGGCACCGAGCCCGTCTCCACGAGCAGGATCTGGCCGGGCGCGAGGCCGGAGAGGACGGACTCGAGGCCGGGCTCGAAGACGTCGGCGTAGCGCAGCCGGTCCAGCAGGCGCGCGCCCGGCTCGCCCAAGTCGCCCCCGAACACGCGCATCCGGTCCGACAGGCCGTACAGCTGGTTGATCACGGGAACGACCACGGGCTTGGGGTAGTCGGCGGGCCGGCGCGCCATCGCCTCGGAGAGGCCCGTCAGCACCCGGAAGAGGCCCCAGGCGTTGTGGTACTGGAGCCCGTAGGCGGGCATGAGCGCGACGCGCGGCGCGGCGGCCTCGAGCGCCGCGATGCCGCGCAGGCCGCTCGGCCCCAGCCAGGCGGCTTCTCTCGGCCCGAGGGGAGCGGAGGCGTCCTCGGGGCGGAAGACCAGCGTCCGCTTCAGGTCGAAGCCGAGGTTCTTGTACTCCGTGTCGCGCAGGCGGATGCGGTCGCCGCTGGCCCAGCCCGTGGGGCTCAGGTGGAGGAAGACGTCCGCCCGCACGCGCGCGTCGAAGCCGGCGGCCTCGTCGGCGCCGCCGGTGAGGGCGAGCGGGACGCGGAGCCCCTCCCGGTTCACGGAGGAGTCGCTGCGCAGGCGCAGGTCCAGCCCCTCGATGAACTGGTCGTCCTTCTTCGGGTCGAAGCCCGGGATCAAGGTGGGCAGCTTGCGCAGCGCGGCGTTGTCCGGGTCGTCCCACCAGCCGTTCGTCGGGTCCCCGTAAACCCCCTCGATCGCGCCGCGGTAGCCCAGGTCGCGCAGCCGCCGGATCAACGACAGGCTCGCCGTCTGGTGGCCGAAGTGCGGCGCGTCCGCGAAGAGCACCCGCACCATGGGCAGGCTCTGGAGGTAGCGCCAGCCGGGCTGCTCTTGGACGGCCGCGCGGGCGCCGGCCAGCTCCGCGTCGATGACCGGCCCCGGCGCCGCTTCCGCCGCGATCGGCGGCGCCGCCCGCTCGGCGGGCGAGATCAGGCTGTCCGGCAAGGCGGCGGTCGCGGAGACGGACGGCCCCGTCGCGAGGGCTCCCGGCTGGAGCGACGCCGCCGAGAGGCTCGCGGCGTCCAGGCCGGCGTCCAGCCCGGCGCCCAGGCCGCCGGGGAGCACGCCGGGCACGCCGGGCGCGCCGGA
>DATLOS010000368.1:0-2481 GCA_035536155.1 Elusimicrobiota bacterium | reverse complement strand
GCCAGCCGCGGCGCTTGGCCGCGGCGCGGCAGCGGATGTTGTACTCCCGCGGGCCCGTCAGGTGGAACAGCGCGAACGGCCGCTCGGCCCGCGTCGCCAGGAACAGGTCGACCGCGAACGCCCGGCCGCCCGCGCGGCAGACGAGGCTCCGCCGGCGGGGGCCGCAGACCCCCGGCGCGGCGAGGACGAGCCGGTCGCCGCGCGCGCGCGGCGCGAGCTGCGCGGAGGCGAGGACCTCGCCCAGGCGCGGCTCCCAGGCGCGCGGGATCACGACGAGGACGTCGAGGTCCCGGACGGCGGGCGCGAGCCGACGCGCGCTGCCCACGGTCTCGATTCTCGGCCGCCGCGCGGGGAAGGGCCGGCCGGGGGGCGCGAAGACGAGCCGGCGCGCGAGCTCGGTGCCCGCGGCCTGCGCCTCTGAGAGCGGAAGGGCCCACAAGCCGGGCTCCATCGGGCGCCCAAAAAGAAGCCCGCGGGCGTTATTCGCCGTCCGCGGCCACGTTCAGGCTCCCTCCTCGTCACCCGCCACGTTCAGGCCCTCAATGAGGTCGCCGAACTCGCTGTCGGCGATCCCGGCCGCGCCAGGCGCGGGCTTGTCCGCGGGCTTGTCCGCGGGCGCCGGACCGGGAGCGCCCTTCTCGGCCGCAGAGGTCTTGGCCTCGGCGCCGCTGGGCGCCTCGCCGGCCGGCAAGCCCTTGCTCTCGCGGCTCGGCTCCGCCGGCGGGGCGCCTTCCTCGGCGGCCTCGAGCTCGCCGTAGACGTCCTCCAGGGTCGACTCCTTCTTCGGGGCCGGCGGCATGACCACGCCGATGTCGAGCTTGGCCGGTATGCTGATCCCCATGTTGCTGAAGCACACCGAATCCATGTTGATCACGCCGTCCACGCGCGAGCCCGAGCGCAAGAACTTGTGGATGTTCGCGTTCGTGACCGGCTCGGCGCCGCCTGCGCCGTCGTCGACCTTCGCGACCTCGTACGCTTTCCGCCGTTCGGCGGTCGTGTAGGCCTTGCTCTTGTCGTACAGCTTGCACTTGAGCGCGCTGTCCTCCTTGTTGTCGATGGTGTCGATCGTCACCCTCGCGATCGGATTCGGCAAGAGCTGGCCCACGAGGGGGCTGTCGCTGTTCTGGATCATGGTCTGGACCAGGGGCACCACTTTCGCGTTGGTGACCACCAGGGCGAGCTTCTTCACCGCCTCGAACAGCGGACCGGCCACGGCGCCCCGCAGCTTCACGAACTGCGGGGTGGTCAGGAACAGGTCGCCCCGGGCCGCGATACCGAATGTGGCGAGCGCGCCCGGGGGCGACTCTTTCTTCAGATCGGCCACGACCCGGCTGCCGCGCTCGAGGCGGAGGTTCGCCTCCGCGGCGAACGCTTCGTTGACAAGCTCGGCCAGCTCATAGTAGGCGCTGCGGTGCTCGTCTCCGGGAATCTCGGTCACTACGAGGCTCTCGTCGCTCTCCGTGGACACCGCGGTGTCATATTTGTTGAACTGCGCGGCGGGCCGCATCGTGCGGATCTTGAGCTCGGGCCGGCCGCGCCCGCCGCGCCCGCCACGGCCGCCGCGGCCGCGGCCGCCTCTACCGGACCCGCCTTTGCCGGCGGAGGCCTGGAGCTCGGCGAGACCGTCCTGGGTTGAGGGCTCGAGGGCTTTCGCGTGGCGCTCGTTCGTGATCCGAACGAGCAGGCGCGCCTTCAGCTTGTTCTCGTCGACATAGAACAGGGACACCCAGGCGGTGCCGTTGCCGCCGGGGCGGGCGTTGCCCCAGTCAAAGACGAGCGCGCCCGCCCACCAGGCTTCGGCGCCGCCGTCCTTCAGGCGGCGGAGATGCGCGACGATGCTGTCGGCCGCCCTCACGACCCGCTCGTCGGTGCGCGCCGTCCGGGGCGCCGAAGGCGGCAACGCGGCGCTGGTCGTCGATGCCGACTTGATCGCAGACAATGACGCAGACGATGACGCAGACGATGACGAAGACATGACGCAGACTTGACGGTAACAGAGATCCTCGAGTGAGGGAATGTCCAATACTAGTCGTCTTCAATTTTGCCGGCGGCAAAAACGGCGGCTCCGGCGGCTCAATAGGAGTCGGTGAAGATCTTGGCCGTCGCGAGGACCTTGCGGCAGCACTCGCGCTCCCGGCCCACGCCCAGCGCCTCGAAGATCGCGTCGCAGTCGAGCTGCAGGCCGGGGTCGACCGGCGCGAAGTCGATCAGGGTGCCCAGCGCCGCGAGCGCCTTCTCGACCATGAGCGCGCGCAGGCTGCGGAACAGCGCCGCGACGTCGCCGGTCGGCATGCCGCAGGTGAAGCAGACGACGGGGGTCAGCATTTCTGCGCCCCGCGCTGCTTCAAAAACGGCGCCGGCCGGGCCGGCGGCTTACGCGCCCTGCGGCGCGCTGGCGCCCTGCGCCGCGAGCGCCTGCACCGGGGCCGGCAGCGTGCCGTGGCGCGCGACGTAGGTGCGCAGCTCGAGGAGGGCCTTGGG
>DATLOS010000367.1:0-5086 GCA_035536155.1 Elusimicrobiota bacterium | reverse complement strand
GGCCGGGAAGGACCGCGCGCGGGGCCTTGGGATCCAGCGTCCAGCTCCCGTCGACCTCGAAGGCGTAATGATGCGTCCCCTTGGTGAGGGGTACGAGGACCTTCCAATGCCCGGAGCGCTCCTTCTCTAAGGGGAGCGCGGCCGCGTTCCACTGATTGAAGCTCCCGCCCAGGCGCACCGACTTGGCCTTGGGCGCGTCCAGCGAGAACTCGACGAAGCGGATCTCGGCGTCGGGCATGCGCTCGCCGTCGCGGTGGGGGATCCGGGAGGTCTTGAGCTGGCGCAGGGAGTCGCGGTCCCAGCCCGTGACCAGGCGCAGGTACTGCCGGGCCTTGTCGATGACCACCCAGGAGGGCACGGCGCAGAGCAGCGCCACGGTCAAAAAGGCGCCCCAGAACACCCATTTTCGACGGAGAGTCACGTCCTGCACGGTTTTCGGAGTATACTAAATGGGCCCTTGACGATAGGTGCCCGATCCATCACAATTTGGTGCCGGTCGGACATCGGCCATAATGGATTCCTCCAAGCTGCCTCCCTTTAAGCCCGCCAAGCTGCCCTCGTTCAAGAGCAAGTCCGCGGCCTCGCAAGAGGAGGAGCGCAAGGGCGGAGCCGTCGTCCTCACCGGCGGCGCCGCGGCCGCGCCGACGCCCGTGGAGATGCCCCTCCTCAAGTCCCGCGGCCGGAGCTCCGGCGGCGGCTTCTCGATCTTGGATCGCGCCCGGAGCCTCAAGCCGCACGAGCTGGCGTTCGCGGCCGCCGGCCTCGCGGTCCTCTTGATGGCGCCTCTGCTCGACTATCTGGTCTCCACCCCCGACGAGGCGGCCACCATGGGCAAGGGCCTGGGCTCGCCCGGCCTCAATTTTGGCGACGCGGGCGAGACCTCGGAAGTGGGGATGAACGGCATCGCCCGCGGCGGCGCGGTCGACGGCAAGGAGGAGTCGCTGATCACCCCGCTCGACCATCCGGATCCGCTGAACCTGGTCATGGTCCACGAGGGCGACAAGGACAAGGCCGACGGCAAGGTCGAGGGCAAGTCGACGGAGCCGGAGAGCAAGCCCGCCGATTCGCCGGCGCCCACGACCGAGAGCTGGAAGGACGCGATCACCGCCGCGAAGGCGGGGGTCAAGCAGGCCGTCTCGCGCGCGTCGGGCCTTCCCCGGCCCACGGCCAAGCTCGAGGGCCAGATCCGCGGCCTCGCGGCCCTCCAGGGCGGCGGCTCGGGCGGCGCCACCACCGCGGCCGCGATCAAGCTCGACGCCCCGGCCGCCTCGAAGAACCTGGTCGGCTCGCCCAGCAGCACCGGTTCTCTCTCGCGCGTCTCCGTGATGCCCGCCTTCAAGGGCGTGGCCTCGGGCGGCGGCTCGGGCTTGGGCTCCCGCCCCACCGGCGGCGCCGGCGGCACGGGCTCGAACAGCCTCCTCGAGCAGGTCGCGGGCGGCAGCGGCCAGACCAACTTCTTCGGCCAGCGCGGGGGCGGCATGCCCGACGGAGGCGCGACGGCCAACCCGGCGGCGTCGAGCTCCAAGGACGCCAAGACCACGACCACGCCCACGACCGAGAACCTCGCCCTCTTGCGCCAAAAGCAGGAGATGGAGCAGGCGATCAAGCTCAAGTACGACAAGAAGCGCTACGACCAGATCGAGCGCAAGAAGATGATCGAGCAGATCGCCACCCAGACCGCTTTCCAGACCGCTCAGCAGGCCGCGCTCAAGCTCCTCGACAAGGCGCTCAATCCGCAGGGGCAGCAGGGCAACCAGGGCGGCCAGGGCGGCGGTCAGGGCAACCAAGGCGCCGGCAACCCCGGGGCGGGAGCTCCGCCGGCGACGGCATCTACGCTCGGCGCGGTCACGCCTCCGCCGGTGGGCGCGTCCAGCGCAGTCACTGCTCCTAATGACGTCATGCAAACTCTTGGAGCCGGCCTAGGCGGAGGGACAGTCACGGTCACGTCTCCGAGCGGCGCGGCGGTTCCCATCATCAACGGCCAGTTCGCCGGTCCGGTGTCGACCATCTCCGGTCCGGGTTTTACCATCACCACGAAAAACGGAAAGGATTTCGAAGACGGGTACATGAAGACGGACCCCCAGAGCGGCGATTCCACCTATCACGATAAGAACGGCACCGAGATTTCCAAGGACGACTACCAAGCTGGTCGTACCGGAGACTAGGAAGGACCTCTCGCTCCGATCCGAGCTTGAGCGCTTCTCGGTCCAGCAGCTCGACCATCCCCGTGCCGCGCTTTTAGGGTCTTAGGTCCCTTGACGTCTCCCGGGCACTTGTCCACAATTTCTAGACGGATGGGGAACCATGGCTATCAAGCCTTCTCTCAGGTTGCCGACTAAGAAGTCGCCCTTCATCGAGACGCCCGCTGGCGTCATGCCCGTCTCCGGCGCGGCCGCCGAGGCCAAGGAAGAAGAGAAGCCCGCGCTCGCCCCCTTCAAGCCCTTCCACCGCACGCCCCTCGCCGATATTGCCGGCCTCGACCTAAAGAAGGAAGGCCTCTCCGACGCCGATGCGCTCTTTCGCCGCCTGCGCGAGCTCAAGCCCCACGAGCTGGCCTTCGCCGTCGCCGGCCTCGCGGTCCTCTGCATGGCGCCGATGCTCGACTACCTGCTCTCCTCTCCCGAGGAGCAGGCGGCCGGCGTGGGCGCGGGCTTCAACGCCTCCGGGCCGGCTTTCTCCGACGCTCCCGCGGAGATCGGGGTCGGCCTCATGGCCAAGGGCGGGGTGATGGAGAAGGACGGCATGACCATCACGCCCTTCGACGGGATGGATCCCTTGAGCCTGGTGCGCGTGCGCGAGGGCGACAAAGATACCTCTGACGGGAAGGTTCAGGGCAAATCGACGGAGGAGAAGCCGGCTCCCGAGCCGGAGAAGCCCTCCGGGAGCTGGAAGGACGCGATCGACGCGGCCAAGACGGGAGTCCGCCAGGCCGCCTCGCACGGGCCGCTGCCTCGCCCCTCGGCCAAACTGGAAGGGACGCTCCGCGGCCTGGCCGCCCTGCAGGGCGGCGGCTCCAGCGGCGGCGCATCGAGCGGCGCCGCGCTCAAGACCGAGATCGTGTCGTCCAAGGGCCTGGTGGGCAATCCCAACACCCTCGCGGCCATGGCGCCGATCAAGGCCAACGCCGACTATCGCGGCGCGGCGCGCAGCCTCACCACCGGCCCGGCCGGCGGCAACCCCTTCGGCACGGGCTCGAGGGCTCCCACCTCCGGCGGCGCGTCGTCCTTGCTGGAAGCCGTCAGCAACGGCTCCGGTTTTTCCGGCGCCGGGGCTCCGAGCGCGGGGGGCAAGGGCCTTCCCGACGGGGCGGCGACCGCCAACCCCAGCGCCACCTCGTCCGCCAAGGACTCGTTCACCAAGACCAATCCTCCCCAGCAGGAGAACCTCGCCCTGCTGCGCCAAAAAGAGGAGATGGAGCAGTCGATCAAGCTCAAGTGGGACAAGAAGCGCTACGACCAGATCGAGCGCAAGAAGATGGTCGAGCAGATCGCCACGCAGACCGCTTTCCAGACCGCGCAGCAGGCCTTCCTGAAGGTGCTCGACAAGCTGCTCAACCCCAACGGCCAGGGGCAGGGGCAGGGCCAGGGCGGAGGCGGCGGCGGAGGCGGCGGGAGCGGAGGCGGGGGAAGCGCGGTCAGCGGCGGCATTCCGGCCGTTTCGGGCGCCGACACGGGCATATCGCAGACGCTCTCCGTGTCCTCGCTCACCAGTGGAAACACGGGTCTTTCTTCCGGCGCTATAGCGGCGATACAGGCCTCGGGAGCCACGAGCGTCACCTTCGGAGCCGGAACCATGACCCTCAACGGCGGGACCCATGACGGCGCCCAAGTTTCCGACTCCGGGACGGCCGGCCTCAGCGTCACGCAGGGCGGATCCGCGGGCGCCACCACGGGAAGCACGATCGGCACGACCGGCACCGTGACTCCGCCGGCCAGCGGCGCAAGCGGCACGTGAACCCTGGAGGGGCTATCAAGCCTTTCCGCTCGGACGTCTTTACGCGGCTCGCGGAGCGAAAAGACACGCTCTCTGGTACCGGCGCGCTTCGGCGGGGGCTGCGCGACCTGAGGCCCCACGAGCTTGCCCTGGGCCTCGCGGGCCTGGCGGTCCTGTGCCTCGCGCCGATGCTGGGCTATTTCCTCTCCGCGCCGGAGGAGCCCGCGGGGGGCGCCTTCAACGCTTCGGGGGGCCCCTTCCTCGATGCCCCGGCAGGGATTGCGCCGGGCGCGGACTTCGGCCGCGAGGGCGTGGTCACGGCGCTCGACGCCGTCGATCCGCTCAGCCTCGTGCGCGTGCGAGAGGGCGACAAGGACAAGGCCGACGGCAAGATCGAGGGCAAGTCGGCGGAGAAGGAGGATAAGCCCGCCGACTCGCCGCCGCCCACGAGCGACAGCTGGAAGGATGCCATCACCGCCGCCAAGGCGGGGGCCGGGCGGGCGATCTCCCGCGCCTCCGGCCTGCCGCGGCCTTCGGCCAAGCTCGAGGGCCAGCTCCGAGGCTTGAGCGCTTTGCAGGGGTCCGGCGGCGGGGGCGGAGCATCCTCTTTGGCGGCGCTGCCCAGGACCGACATCTCTTCCCGGGGCCTCGTCGGCACCCCGAACACGATGGCGGCGATGGCCGGCGTGAAGACCATGCCCGAGTTCCGCGGCTCGGCGCGCGGCTTGAGCGAGGGCGCCAACGCGCCCTTCGGACAGACCGGAGCGCGCGCTCCGTCCTCCACGGGCGCGCCGTCGCTGCTCGAGGCCGCCGGCGGCGCCCAGTCGGCGAGCGGGCCGGCCATCGGCGGCCGGGGACTGCCGGACGGGGCGGCCACCGCCAACCCCAGCGCGACCGCGACCGCCAAGGACACGAAGACCACCACCCCGCCGCCGCAGCAGGAGAACCTCGCGCTGCTGCGCCAGAAGGAGGAGATGGAGCAGTCCATCAAGCTCAAGTGGGACAAGAAGCGCTACGACCAGCTCGAGCGCAAGAAGATGGTGGAGCAGATCGCCACGCAGACCGCCTTTCAAACGGCGCAGCAGGCCTTCCTGAAGGTGCTGGACAAAGTCCTCAATCCCAACGGGCAGGGCCAGGGCCAGGGCCAAGGCCA
>DATLOS010000366.1:0-4644 GCA_035536155.1 Elusimicrobiota bacterium | reverse complement strand
AAGAGACGGAGC
Source organism: Elusimicrobiota bacterium (assembly GCA_035536155.1). Taxonomy (GTDB): domain Bacteria; phylum Elusimicrobiota; class Elusimicrobia; order UBA1565; family UBA1565; genus DATLOS01. Next base: position 4,632 of record DATLOS010000366.1, on the reverse strand, counting down.
GAGGGTCGGGGCGAGGGTCGGCGCGAGGGTCGGCGCGAGGGTCGGCGCGGCGAAGGCTCGCCCGCTCTCGGCCGCCGCCCGCGGAGCGGAGACGGCCGCGGCCCAGCCCGGCGCCGAGGGGCCGAGGGCGAGGACGGCGGCGAGCGCCGCGCAGATCGAGCCGCGCATGGGGCCATCCTAGCTTTCCCCCCCGACGGGCGGACTGGGCCCTTCGAGCGCCCGAGCGCCGCCAAAAGCCCCACCGCCTCCTGGGCCCCCTGGGGACGGGTTGATCGCGGTCAACCGCCGCGCTCAAGGATGGAGCAGCGCCGCGCTCAACGCCCGGGCCGCGCGCCGCGGCTAGAATCCTCCCATGCCGGCCCAGGAGAAAGCCATGAAAGCCCTCGCCACCGCCCTTCTCGTCCTCTTCCCGTCCCTCGCCGCGGCCCAGGAAGTCCTCGACGCCGCCCGCCTCAACTCCCTCTTCGACGGACGCCGCCCCATCGCCGCCCCCTCTTTCTCCGGGGGCTCGGCCGAAGGGGACCTCTCCGGGCGCCGCATCTACGGCTCCTTCTCCGGACGCCGGGCGGTCGCGGTGCCCTCGCTCGACAACGGCTTCGAGGCCCCGTCCGTCGGCGAGTCCTCGCCGGCTCCCCGCGCCGTCTTCCGGAGGCAGGCCGCCTGGACGAGCTTTCGGGACGCGTTCGCGAGCGCGCCGGACTGCTCGGTCCTCGACCGCGCCTACTTCCGCCAGCCCAGCGCCGAGGAAGGCGTCCGCATGCTGGGCGCCTGCCTGGAGAGCCTCTCCCAGCGCTACGATGCCCGGCTCTCCGCCATGCAGGGCCCCATCGGCTCCGGCCCCGACGCCCCGGCCGGCATCCTGCTCGTCGTGGACGGGCCGGAGAGCGCGCTGAGCGCGGTCCGGGACGCCCTCGCCCTGCGAAGCGGAACGCTCTTCGGCCATCCGGCCCGGGCCATCGGCGCCCCCCGCTCCGCGACGGGCCCGATGAGCTCGCTTCAGCCGGTCGTGGAGCGCTGCCGGGCCGCCGCGGCGCGCACCGCCGCCGATTTCGCCGCCGCGTACGGGGCCTGTCTGCGGGACTCGGCCAACGCCGGGATCCTCTCGGTCGCCGCCGACCCGACCCGCGAGGGAACCGTGCTGGTCTACACCCGCGACGAGGCGCCCGCGGACCTCAGCGGTTTCGTGGAGGCCGGCGGAGCACGGTTCTCCCTGCTCGCCCGCCGCCTGCCCCGGGACTGATCAGCCGGCGACGAGCAGCTTGAGGAAGAGGCCGGCCAGGACCGCCAGCATCGCCGGCCGTATCGCGCCGCGCCCGCGGCGCAGCCCCAGGGAGGCCCCCAAGGCGTTGCCGCCCACGCTGGCGACCGACATCGCCAGGCCCAGGCGGACGTCCACCCGCCCCGCGATGAGGAAGGTGACCAGGGCCGCCAGGTTCGAGCTCAGGTTGAGGATCTTGGCGAAAGCCGTCGCGCGCAGGATGTCGTAGCCGCAAAAGCGCGTCAAGGACAGGGCGTAGAAGGTCCCGGCCCCGGGCCCGAAGAAGCCGTCGTAGGCCGCGATGGGGGCCGACGCCGACAGCGTGCGCGCGAGCAGCACGCGCCGCGGGCGCGCGTGGCTCGTGTCCTCCTGGTCGAGGCTCCCGTGCCCGTAGACGAAGGCCCCCACCAAGGGCAAGGACACGAGGAGGACCCAGCGCATCCAGCGGGGGTCCAAGAGGAGCGCCAGCCGCGCCCCCAGCACCGAGGCCGCCAGGGCCGCTCCGACCGCCCAGGCCAGCCCGGCGGGCTTGAAGCGCAGGCCCCGCGCGTAGCGCGCGGTGGAGGCGGCGGTCCCGATGGCGGAGCAGAGCTTGTTCGTGCCCAGGATCAAGGCGGGATGGAGGCCCAAGGCGAGGTAGGCCGGGAGAGTGATCAGCCCCCCGCCTCCCGCCAGGGCGTCCACCATGCCCGCGAAGAACACGGCCGCGGCCAGGAGCGCCAGGTTCGCCGCCGACATGCCGAGATTTTAGGATTTTTCGTAGAATCGCCCCATGAGCGACCACGACATCCTCAAGAAGATCTGGGAAATGGCGCGAAAGACCCCGCGCCGGCTGGTGTTGCCGGAGGGCGACGAGCCGCGCACCGTCCAGGCCGCCGCCATCCTGGCCCGCGAGCGCCTGGCCAAGCCGATCCTCCTCGCCAAGCCCGAGGCCGCCCGCGCCGCGGCTCGCAAGCACGGCGCCGACCTCTCGCAAGTCGAGATCGTCGATCCCGCCGCGGACCCGCGCCGGAACGGCTACGCGGCGCAGTACTACGAGCTGCGCAAGCACAAGGGCCACACCGAGGAGGAGGTCGCCAAGCTCATGCTCGACCCCTTGGTGTTCGGGACCATGATGCTCCATAACAACGACGTCGAGGGCTTCCTCTCCGGCGCCGATCACGCCACGGCGGACACCATCCGCCCCGCGCTCCAGATCATCAAGCCCGCGCCCGGCGTGCGCACCATCTCGAGCTTCTTCATCCTCATCGTGCCGAACTGCGAGTTCGGCGAGAAGGGCGTCCTCCTGGTGGGCGACTGCGCGATCAACATCGACCCGCCCGCCGTGAAGCTGGCCGGGATCGCGGTCTCGACCGCGCGCATGGCCAAGGTCCTCTGCGGCTTCGAGCCCCGCGTGGCGATGCTCTCCTTCTCGACCAAGGGCAGCGCCGAGCACGAGCTCGTCGACAAGGTGCGCGAGGCCGTGCGCATCGCCAAGGAGAAGAACCCGGAGCTCGCGATCGACGGCGAGCTGCAGGCCGACGCGGCCCTCGTGCCCGACGTGGGCGGCCGCAAGGCGCCCGGAAGCCCCGTGGCCGGAAAAGCCAACGTCCTGATCTTCCCGGACCTTCAGAGCGCGAACATCGGCTATAAGCTGGTCCAGCGCCTGGCCAAGGCCGAGGCCGTGGGGCCGATCCTGCAGGGGTTCGCGAAGCCGGTCAACGACCTCTCGCGCGGAGCGAGCGTGTCGGACATCGTCCACCTGGGAGCGATCACGGTCCTCCAGGCGGACCCCGCCCTCCGGGGAGAAGCGGCGGCGGCGAAAGCGGCCTAGCTTACTCGGTGCTTTCGGGAGCGCGGATGAGGTGGTAGATCGCCGCCACGATCATCATGGCGCCGATGCAGGTCAGGACAGTGGCGAAGTGAAAGCGCGCGTCTTCGGCTCCGGCCGCGCCGTTGAAGCCCGCGATCCCCGCGACGATGATGTTCATAGTCCTCCGCAGGATACCGCGGGGGCATTGCCGCCAGATTGAATTATTGTTACGGGGTTGTTACGGAGCCCCGGCGGAAGACCACGGCGAAGCCGATGCCGCCCAGCATGAGCAGGATGAGCCCCCCGGCCACGAGCGCGGGCCAGACCGGCGGCGCGCTCGAGACCGGCTCGGGCTCCCCCGCGCTCGGCCGCGGCGCGGAAGCCGCCGCCGGGGCCAGGCTGGCGAGAGGGGGCGGGTTGAGCGGCCTGCCGGCGGCCGCGGCCGCCGCCTGCGCCTGGTAGGCGGGATTGCGCAGGGCGGCCTCGCGCGCGTCCGCCGCCGCGCCGTCGCGATCTCCGAGCTTTTGCCGGGCGAAGGCCCGGATCGCGTAAGCGAAGGCGTCCTTAGGATCGAGCTCCAGCGCCCGGGTGGCGGCTCGGGCCGCCCCGGCGTAGTCCCCGAGGTTGGCCAAGGCCCAGGCCAGCACCTCGTAGGCCGCGGCGCTCTGGGGCGCCAGCGCGACCGCGTCGAGCGCGGCGGCGCGCGCCTCCTCGAAGCGCCCCAACGCGCTCAGCGCCTGCGCCTTCACCCGGTGCGCGTCGGCGTCGCCGGGGGCCGCCTCGAGAGCCCGCTCGGCGTCCATGAGCGCGCCCAGGAAGTCCCCCAGCTCGATGCGCCGCAGCCCGGAGGAGACCCAGCGCGAGGGCTCCCCCTTGGGCGCGACGAACGGGTTCGCCACCAGCTCGTGGCCCTGGGAATCCTTGCGCGTCGTCATGGAGAGGGCGATGGTCTGGGGAGCCGCCTTGGCCGGGGCGGGCGCCGCCGGCGCGGCCGGAGCCTCGGGCGGGGCGCCGGGCGCGGGCTCGTCCGCGGCGGTCCGCCTCTTCTTCCAGCGGCCCCGGCGGGTGCCGTTCGCGAAGCCCGCCGGAGGCGTGTAGCTGATGCCCGCGGGCGGCGGAGAATCCTGTCCCTGGAACGCGGAATATTCCGGAGGGGCGATCGCCCCCGTCACCGGCGTCGTGGGAGCCACGCGCGAGCGCGAGGTCGGGTCGGGCAGGCTTCCGACGAACTTCGTGGGGTCGTAGCCGCGGCCCTGATTCTGGCAGGCGAGCGCCTGGCTGTAGGCCGCCTGCGCCCGCGTCAGCTGGTCGAGCGCCCGCGACTGCTCCTTGAAGCCCGCGGCGCTCCCCAGCGCGGACTGGGCTTGATCCACCTGCGCCCGCGCGTCGGCGGCCGACATTCCGGACGAGCAGCTGTAGAGCGCGCCCGACATGGAGCTCGGCGCGCCGGCGGCGCCGGAGGGCAGCGGCGCCATCGCCGAGCCGCCGCCGCTCACCGGGCCGCCCCAAGTCTGGGAGGGCGAAGGCTGGCTGGACGCGGGCTGACCGCTGCCGCTGGACTGCGGATCGGCCCGGACGACCG
>DATLOS010000365.1:0-2781 GCA_035536155.1 Elusimicrobiota bacterium | reverse complement strand
CGAGGCAACCGGCTCCGACTCCTGCGCCTACTGGCGTCCGGCCGGCCAAGACGAGGAAGCCGGTGGGGTTCCTTGGCGGCACGAGCGCCCGCGCGAGGACCGGGTGCGGGTCGCGGGCGAGGCGGCCGCGCCCGGGACGCTGTTTCTCTCCGAGCTCCGCTATCCGGGCTGGGAGGCCTATGTCAACGGCGGCCGCGTCGAGAGCGCGCCGGCGTCGGGCGCTTTCACCGCGCTGCCCGTCCCTGCCGGGAAATCGGAAGTCTTTTGGATATACCGGCCCTGGTCCTGGCCGATCGGACTCCTGGCGAGCTTATTGACGGCTATAATGTTGGTGTCGGATGCCCGCCAAGTCAACAAAGTCAACGAAGTCAACGCCTGACACCATGCACCCATCGCTGCTGGAACGCTTGGCGCGCGAGCACGGCACGCCGCTCTACGTCTACGACGCGGCGCGCGTGCGGGATAATTTCCGACGATTCGACGCGGCCTTCGCGGGCGTCCCGCACCTCGTGTGCTACGCCCTCAAGGCCAACTCAAACCGAGCGCTGTGCCGGGTTCTCAGCGCCGAAGGCGCGGGGGCGGACGTGGTCTCGGGCGGCGAGCTCCTGCGGGCCCTGGCGGCCGGGTTCGCGCCGGCGAAGACCGTGTTTTCCGGCGTGGGCAAGACCGACCCCGAGCTCGAGTTGGGCTTGCGTCGCGGGCTAGGGGCGTTCCACGTCGAGTCCGAGGGGGAGCTGGAGCGCCTGGCCGCGGCGGCGCGGAGGCTGGGCCGCCCCGCCCGCTTCGCGGTGCGGGTGAACCCCGACGTGGACGCCGGCACGCACGCGCACATCACCACCGGGACGGCCGAGAACAAGTTCGGGGTCCCCGAGGAGCGGGCGCGAGCGCTGTACCGGCGGGCGCGCTCCTCGCGCTTCCTGCGCGCCGTGGGAGTCCAGGCGCACATCGGCTCCCAGATCGCGCGTCCGGGGCCCTACCGGCGCTCGCTCGCGGCGCTCCTGCGCTTGGCCGACGAGCTCGCCGCCGCGGGCGCGCCGCTCGAGTACGTGGACGCCGGGGGCGGGATGGGCATCGCCTACGCCCCCGGGGAGGGGTCGCTCGACGCGGCGGAGCTGGCGCGGGAGCTGGTCGGTCCGATAGCCGCGCGCGGCCTGCGGCTGCTCCTCGAACCGGGCCGCTTTCTGGTGGGCGACGCGGGAGAGCTCCTCACCCGCGTCGTCGAGGTCAAGCGCGGGCCGCGGCGCGACTTCGTGATCGTGGACGCGGCCATGAACGACCTGGCGCGCCCGGCCCTTTACGAGGCGTACCACGAGGTGGTCCCGCTGCGTCCCCGCCGCGGGACGCGGCGCCCGTGCGACGTGGTGGGGCCGATCTGCGAGTCCGCGGATTTCCTGGCGAAGGGCCGGCGCCTGCCTCCGGCGCGCCGCGGCGATCTCCTCGCGGTCCGCTCGGCCGGCGCCTACGGCTTCAGCATGAGCTCCCAGTACAACTCCCGGCCGCGCGCCGCCGAGGTCCTGGTCGACGGGGCCCGAGCGCGCCTGGTGCGGCGGCGCGAGACGCCGGCCGACCTCACGCGACATGAGCGCTGACCTCTCGGCGAGCTACGACAACCGCTACTACCTCGAGTCCTGCGGGGGCTCGGAGTTCTTCCGCCTCTACAAGGGAGAGGTCCTCAAGCCGCTGTCGGCGTACTGCCTGCGCCGCGCGGAACTCAAGCCCGGCATGTCCGTGCTCGACGTGGGCTGCGGGCGGGGGGAGCTCCTCCTTCACGCGCGCCGCGCCGGCGCCGCGGCGACGGGCACCGACTTCTCGAAGGACGCCCTCGCGATCGCCGCCCAAGTCTCCGGCTGCCCGGTGAAGCTCAGCGACGCGGGCGCGCTTCCCTTTCCCGACGCTTCCTTCGATCGGGTGTTCCTCGTGGGAGTCGCCTGCCACCTGCACGACCACGAGCTGGAGCGCTGCCTCGCCGAGATCCGGCGGGTGCTCAAGCCGGGAGGGGCCACGGTGCTCCACACCTGCACGAACCGCCTCTACTACAAGAACTGGACCTGGGGCCTGCGCCGCGCCGCGGCGCGCGCCCTGCGCGCGGCCGGCCTCGCCGTCCGGGACCCGCGGCCGCCCCGCTCCGACGAGGACGAGGCCCTCCACGTCCGGGAGCGCTCGGCCGGGGAGCTGGCGGCCTTCTTTCGCCGCATCGGCTGGAAGGCCGAGGTGGAGCTTCGCCCCAACTACAAGATGGTCCTGCGCGAGCTCTACGGCGAGACGCTTCCGCCGGGTTTCCCGATGCGCCCGGCGCCGCGCTGGCAGGCCCGTCTCTTCATGGGCCTCGTCTTCCGCTGGCCGCTCGACCGGTTCCTGGCGCGCGAGCTCTTCGCCCTGGCCCGCCCGGGATGAGGGCGCGGGGCGTCGGCCGCCGCGACGCGGCCATCCTCGGCCTCCTGGCCGCGCTCGCGGCGCTCCTCCACGGGCCGGTCCTCTTCGGCGGCCGGACTTACTTCTCCAACGACATCCAGCACGTCAACTGGGCGTGGCGCGCGCTGAGCGCGGAGCTCCTCCAGAAGGGGCGGCTTCCGCTGTGGAACCCCTACCCCTATTTCGGGCTGCCGCTCCTGGGCACCATGCAGACGGGCGTCTTCCATCCGCCCGCCCTCCTCTTCGAGCTGCTCTCCTTCCCCGTCGCGCTGGGCTGGTTCCTCCTCGCCAACCAGGCGCTCGCGGCGGCCTGGACCTACCTGTGGCTGCGCGCCTGGGGCGCCGGGCGGCCCGGCGCGGCCGCGGCCG
>DATLOS010000364.1:0-3147 GCA_035536155.1 Elusimicrobiota bacterium | reverse complement strand
TTACGCCCACGCCGCCAACACCGCCATACTCGCCATGCACACCGCGGCCGGCCTCGGCTGCCCTGAGGACAAGCGCCTTGCCCTCGGCCTCTGCGCGCTGACCGTGGATCTGCGCCGAGCGGCCGCCCTCGCGCGGCCGCTCTCGCAAGCGGAGCAGGAGCAGCTCCTGCATCCCCTGGACCCGGGCAAGATCTTCGAGCACTCCCTCGAGCTGGAGAAGGTCGTGCCCGAGGAATTGCGAAGCCTCTACCGCGCCGATCTGGGGACGGAGGAGCTCGCGCACGCGGAGAAGCGCCGCGAGGCCCATCAAGGAGCCCACATCCTGGCCATCTGCGACACGTACGAGGCGGCGACGCACTACCGCCCTTGGCGGGCGCCGATCCTGCCCCGAAACGCCGTGCTCGGCCTGCTCGGCAAGCACCGCCGAGAGTCCGACCAGAAGCTCGTCAAGACCTTCACCGAGCGCATCTCGATCTATCCGCCCGGCTCCTACGTGCAGCTCTCCAACATGGACATCGGGCAGGTTCTCCGGGTGCAGCCCTTCGCGCCCAGCAGCCCGGTGGTCGAGATCCGCGCCCGCGCGGACGGCAGCCGGCAGGCTCCCTTCTATAGCGTCGACCTCGCCAAGACCCAGTCCTCGCACGTGCGCCAAGCCGTGGACGAGACCGACGACTCCATAAAGGATGTCGCCCTGCGCGTCGCCCTCCAAGCCGAGCGCTGGTGGATGCTATAAAGGATGGCCGCGACTTGATTTTGTAACGAACCCATGTTATACCCCCATTTGTCGGCAGGGCTCAATTTTATTGGCTCGACCGGCATAATTCCATATGGATGACACCTCGCCGGACGCGTCGAAGATGAGCCTTTCGGACGTCGGCTCGATCCAGAACCTGGATACGGCCCGCATGGCCCTGCGCTGGGCGCTGGAGCGCCTGAACGCCATGGATAAGCTCAAGGCGCAGCTCGAGCGGGATGCCGGGGCCAACCACGAGAGCTCGGCCCTGCTCATGGCCCGGCTCACCCAGGCGGAGTACCACCAGGCGCGCTTCGAGGAGTGGCTGCTGACCGAGCTCTCGGACCGCCTCCAACGGAGCCTGCCGCCGGGCTGGATCGAGGCAACGGCCGACCTGCGCCGCCGCCAAGCGGCCCTCAAGAGCAAGTCCTCGTCCCAGAGGGCGGAGCTCGAGCGCCGCGCCGCCGCGGCGAACGCGCGCCCCGAGCTCGCCAAGGCCCTGGAAGATATCCGCGAGCAGGACCGCCGCATGGCGGAATGGGAAAAAGTCATCGCCGAGAAGGCCGGCTTCGAGAAGGAGCGGACCGAGCTCCTCTCCCGGCTCGGGGGCCTGACCGACACGCTCTCCAAGCAGGCGCAGTCGGCGCCCAGCGAAGCGGCCCTTGAAGCCGAGCGCCAAGCCCTGGCCAAGGCGATCGAGGACCGGGACGCCCAGATTCTCGAGCTGCGCCAGAGCCTCGACGGCGCCCGGCGCGCCGAGGCCGCGGCGAGAAGCTCCCTCGAGCGCAAGAGCCTGGAGACGCGCGCCGAGCTGGAGCGGCGCGACGCCGAGACGACGGAGCTGCGCCAGGCCGTCGAGAACGTCCGCCGCGCGGCCGCCGAGAGCCAGCGCCTCCTCGAAGGCAAGGAGCGGGAGGCGCGCGAGGAGCTGGCCCGTCAGGGCGAAGAGGAAGCCCGGCGCCTCCAAAAGGAAAAGGAGCGCCTCCAGGACGAGCATCTGTTCCAGACCGCCGGCCTCGAGGCCCGCTTGAAGGAGGCGGAGGAGCTGCGCGCCCGGGAGCTGGAGGAGCACCAGAAGAGCCTCTGCGCGCTCAACGCGGAGCTCCGGCAGCGCCAGGATTCCCAGGCCGCCGTCTTCTCGAACTACGACAAGGAGCTCGCCGACCTCCGCGGCCGCCTGGCGGAGCAGGGAGAGCGGCTCGAGGCCGAGCGCGCGGCCTACGCCTCCGCCGGCCAGGCCGAGCTCGCGCGCGCACGGGAGGTCCTGCGCGAGCTGGAGGAGCGCCGCACCCAGGATGAGAGCGCCCACAAGAGCGCCCTTTCCGAGCTGGAGGCCGAGCTCCGGCGCGAGCGGGAGAGCCGCGCCGCCGCGCCCCCTCAAGACGAGGAGCTCGCGAAGGTGCGCGCGCTTCTCGCGCAAACGGAGGAGCGCCAAGCCGCGGAGGTCGCTGCGCTTCAGCAGGACGGCGCCGCCAAGGTCGCCGAGCTCGAGGATCTGGTGCGCCAATGGGCCGCGCGCTACACCGAGGACCTCCAAGAGCGAGACGGACGCCTCGCGGCGCTGGAGTCGGAGCTCAAGGCCTTGCGCGAGACGCCGCCTCTTCCGCCTACGGCTCCGGCTCCGCCGGCCGCCGCGGCGCCGGAGCCCTCGGCAGCGCCTATGCCGGGTGCCGCATCCGCCGAGGAGCTCGCGGCCCTGAAGGCGGCGGCGGAGACGGCCCGGGCCAAGATCGAGAGCCTCGAGGCCCGCGTGCGCGAGGCGGAGGAGGCTCTGCGCGCCGCCACCGCCCGCGAGCAGGAGTCGAAGGCCCTCTCCGAGCGACTATTGAAGACCTGCGCCGCCTACCGCGCGGAGCTGGAGAAACGATGAGCCCCCCGAGCGACGACATCAAGAACGCGCTGCAGGAGCTGGAGAAGGACCTGGATCGCCTGCGGGCCCGGCGCCCGGAAGCTCCGCCGCCGGCGCCCGAAGCCCTCCTGGCGCCGGCCCCGGCGGCCAAGCGCGCGCCCGCGATGCGCTTCGCGGTTCCCGCCGTCTGCGCGATCGTGGGCGTCGCGGGCATCGCCCTGGCCCGCAAGGAACTCCTCGAAGCGGCCTTGCTCATCCTTGTCATAAATTCCTTATATCTTCTGGCCTCCGGGAAAGAAGACTCGTCCGTCGCGGCGCTGGAGCAGCGTCTGGCCGCGCTGGAACGTCGCCTGGAATCGGGGGCCGGCGGGGGAAATCTTGACGAGGACGTACAAGAGATTCGCTTGATCGTGAAATCGCTGCTTCGCGCCGCTTCGGCACCGAGCGATCCGACCAAGCCCCGCCCAGGGGAGACCACGAAATGAGAGCTTTCCGCGTAGCCATGGCCTTGGCGCTCATGTTTACGATGGGCGCCGCAGGCCCCGCCTCCCTTTGGGCGCAATCG
>DATLOS010000363.1:0-2221 GCA_035536155.1 Elusimicrobiota bacterium | reverse complement strand
TGCTCCGCCGTCAGGGAGTCGAGGGAATCGAGGACGCCGATCTCCTTGGGGCGGGTCGGGCGGGAGGGGCGGTCGGTGAGCACGGCGGCCTTCACCCCGGCGTCGCGCACCTTGGGCAGGACGGCCGCGGCCTCGGCCGAGGGGGGCTTGGCGTACTCCGCGAAGCTGTCGTCGTAGTCGGTGACCGCGTGCGTGCGCGCGCCGGACTTGAGCTCGGCCAGGATCGCGGCCTCGTGCGCGGCCGAGATCGGGCGCAGGGAGCGGAGCTCGCCGAAGCGCGTCGCGAGCTCGCGCAGGGCGATGCGGTGGGCCTCGTAGTCGGCCGCGCCGCCCTCGGGATTGGAGGCGGCTACGGCGCGCAGGGCGTCCCGGGCCGCGTCGCCGCCGCGCTCCGCGACGGTCCGGATCGCCGCCAGGCGCACGGCCAGCGGCGCCGCGGAATCCGAGGCGCGCGCGGCCAGATCGCCGATCGAGGCGGGGGCGGCGGCGCCCGGCGCCGCCGCGGCGTCTGCGGAGGAGTCCGCCGCCGCCAGGCGGGAGCCATGGAAGAAGGAGCCGAGGAAGCCCAGGGCTCCGGAAACGCCGGACTGGGAGGCCCTCCCGAGCTGCTCGGCGCCATGCTGGAGGGCGGCCGTCGGGGAGGCCGCTGCGGCGGCGTCGGGAGAAGCGAGCGCGGCGGCGGCCGGGGTCGCGGCGATCCGCGCGGAGAGCGCCGGCTGGGCGGCGAGCTCCGCGGGCTCGGCGGCGACGGCCTGAAGCTGCGCGGCGGGCGCGGCCAGCGCGGCCTGGGGCTGCGAGAGTGGAGCGGCGGGGCTGATGTCGCCGGGCTCGAAGGCCGGGGCGGCGAGGGCCGACGAAGAAAGGTCCCCGAAAGGGGTCTGCGCGGCGGAGAGCGGCGCGGCGATCGCGAGGGCGGGGGCGGCCGACTGGCCGGGCGCGGCGCTCGAGCGGACGGTGGCGGCGACGGCCTGGGAGACCCACGGGCCGGGGACGACGAGCAGGGCCGCGAGGAAGCCGGCGGAAAATTTGGCGGCGAAACCGGCGGTTCGGCGGGGGGAGAGGTGCATGGTTGCTCCGGAAGGGCGCTGCATAAGCGACGGCTAGAATCTATAAAGATAGTGTCAGACGCGGCATGGGCCTTTGGGGGCCCTTCCCCGACGGAATTGGACCCTGCGCGGGACGGGCCCTTGGGCTACTCGGCGCGATGGCCCGCGGCGGCGTCGAGCAGGCGCTGCGCGTCACACATCTTCGCGTAGACGCCGCCCGCGCGCATGAGGTCGTCGTGCGTGCCCTGCTCGACGATGGCGCCGTCCTGGAAGACCACGATGCGGTCGGCGCGCTGCACGTTGCTCAGGCGGTGGGCGATGACGATCTGGGTGGTCCGGCCGCGGCGGGCCAGGATCTGCTCCTCGATCAAGGCCTGGGTGCGCCCGTCGAGGGCCGAGGTCGGCTCGTCGTAGATCATCAGCCCGAAGGGCTTGTCCGGCTGGAGGAAGACCTGGGCCAGCATCAGGCGCTGCTTCTGCCCGCCGGAGAGGTTCACCCCGCGCTCGCCCACGCGGGCGAGGTAGCCGAGCCGGGCGACGTCGTCGAGGGCGCCGGCCTTCCCGGCCGCCGCGAGCACCTCGTCCGCGGAGCGCAGCGAGCCCAGGTCGACGCGCTGGGAGAGGCTCTCGAGGACCGCCTTCTTCGCGGGATCCTTCTTCGTCTCCGCGGACAGCGCCGCGTCCGCTCCCAGGCGGACGACCTGGTCGTGCAGGCCCGCGGCCTTCGCCGCGGCCCAGATCTCGGCCTCGCTCGCGTCCTGGCGCAGATAGCCGATGTTCTCGCTGAGCGTGGCCGCGAAAGGGATCGAGTCCTGGAGCGCCATCCCGACCTCGTTGCGGTAAGCGCGCAGGTTGAGCTCGCTCATGGGCGTCCCGTCGACGAGGATCTGGCCGGACTCGAGCGGGTAGAGCCCCAGGGCCGCCATGGCGGCCGTGGTCTTGCCCCCGCCGCTCATGCCCACGAAGCCCACCATCTCGCCCGGGGCGATGTCGAGGCTCACGCCCCTGAGGACGGGCGCGCCTTCCGGGGTGTAGCGGAAGCGCACATCACGGAGCTCGAGGCGCCGCCCATGCGTCGACGGCGGCAGGACCTTCCCGTCGGGGTGCGTGTCCTCGGAGGCCTGCTTCATGATCTTGTCGTACTTGTCGGCGGCGCCGCGCATCGACTTCATGGA
>DATLOS010000362.1:0-3313 GCA_035536155.1 Elusimicrobiota bacterium | reverse complement strand
AGTTCAACCTCATGGCCGAGCGGCTGGCCGAGCTCGACGAGCTCAAGGACGGCTTCCTCGCGCAGATCACCCACGACCTGCGCAACCCGCTGGCCGCGGCGATGGGCCGCATCGAGCTCCTCCTCAAAGGCTACCAGGGCTCGCTCACGGACGAGCAGAAGGAGTCCCTGGCCATGGCGATGACGAGCGCGGTCTTCCTCAACGAGCTCATCACCAACATCCTCGACCTCACCAAGCTCGAGGCCGGCAAGATGGAGCTCCACCCCCAGCTCCTCGACTTGAGCGCCTGCGCCGCCTCGGTGACGGGAATGCTCCAGGTGAAAGCCGACGAGTACGGCGTCGCGCTCGACGTCTCGGGCATCCCCGCGGGAGCGCTGGTCTGGGCCGACGAGCAGGGCCTGCGCCGGGTGCTGACCAACCTGGTGTCGAACGCGCTCAAGTTCACCCCCAAAGGCGGCGGCGTGCGCCTGCGCTGGTCCCGCCTGCCGGACGGCCGCGACCGCGTGAGCGTCGAGGACACCGGGATCGGGATTCCCAAGGCCAAGCTCGACACCCTCTTCAAGAAATTCTCGCAGGTCGAGGAGACGAAGAAGGCCGCGCGGTCCCCCGGCACCGGCCTCGGCCTCGCGATCTGCAAGCAGCTCGTCGAAGGCCACGGCGGGACGGTCGGCGTGGAGAGCGAGTACCGGCGGGGGACCACGTTCTATTTCGAGCTCCCGGCCGGACGCCTGGCCGGCGAGCGGTCTATCGGCTAGAATAGGGCGATGCGGCTCGGCATCGGCCTAGGACGCGACCCCGACGCGACGAAGGCGGCGCTGGACGCCGTCCGCCAGGCCAAGAAGTCCTGCCCCCGCCCCACGCTCGCGGTGGCCTTCGGCTCGGTGCACTGCGACCAGAAGAAGGTCCACGCGGCGCTGTGCCGGGAGCTCGATCCCGCGATCCTGACCGGCGGCTCCTCCTACGCCGAGATAACGACCGCCGGCGTGACCAAGGGCAGCGTGGCGGTCCTCCTCCTCGAGCTCGACGGCGTCCGGCCGCGCTTCGCCGGGGCGGCGGTGGACGGCGGCCCGAAAGCGGCGGGCGAGGCGCTGGCGCGCGGCCTGGGCGGCGGGCCCGCCTCCGGAACTTTGCCCCTCGGCCTCCTCTTCTCCTCCATCGGCAACGGCTACGACAACGACGCCCTGAAAGTGCTGGGAACCTGCCTGGGACGCTTTCCTCTCTTCGGCGGCCTGCTCTGCGGCGACTACGACCTGGGCATGTCGCACCCAAAGTTCTGGGACAACTGGCAGTACTCGGGCCCCAAGCTCACGCGCAAGGCCGCCCGCCTCGCCCTCCTCGAGCTCCCGCGCGACGACTACCGCGTCGCCTTCGGCTTCGAGCACGGCTGGGAGCCCGTCGGCCCGGAGGTCCGGCTGACCAAGTGCAAAGGGCCGAAAGTCTTCGAGGTCGACGGCATGCCCGTGATCGACTACTACCGCCAGTTCGTCGGCGCGGACCACTCCGGGGACTTCTTCCAGATCCTGATCCAGCGCTTCGCCTTCGCCATGCAGCTGGAGGGCGACTACGCGGGCTCCTCCTTGATCAAGCTCCCGGTCGCCGTCGACTGCGACGAGGGCTCGATCACCTACTTCCCGGCCGAGGACCTGCAGGGCCGCCGCGTGCGGCTGATCCTGGCCAGGCGCCGCGGCCTGGTGGAGGGCGCCCGGCGCGCGGCCCAGCGCTGCAAGGAGGCGCTGGGCGGGCGCAAGCCCTCCCTCCTCCTCGTGGTGAGCTGCTGCTCGCGCAACCGCATCCTGCACAGCCGCATGGAGCTCGAGGTCGACGCCATCCGCGACGTCTTCGGCCCCGACGTGCCCGTCTTCGGCTTCTACTCCGGCGGCGAGATCGTGCCGTTCTTGAGCCGCTACCAGGACGTGGTCGATCCGGCCAAGCTCTTCTCCGGAAGCCACTACCACGCCACCACGATCGGCATGATGGCCCTGGCCGCCCCGGAGAGCCCCAAGCGGGTCGCCACGCCCCGCTGCGGCGCCTGCGCCCCCGCCACGAACGAGCGCCTGCGCGAGCTCCTCGACCGGAGCGAGGCGGTCCTCGACGACAGCGAGTCCTTCCTGGCCAACCTCAGCAAGAAGTCCTACGACGACGGCGAGAAGCTGCGCCGCCAGACCGAGGTCATCCACCGCTACACGCCCCACGACGTCTGGCGCAAGATCGGCTCGAACGCCCAGCGCGGCTCCTACGAGCTGGCCGACGCCGAGTTCAAGGGGGCCTTCCTGTTCATGGACGTCAAGGGCTTCACCTCCTTCTCCGAGAACCACGCCCCCGCCGAGGTCGTCTCGGCGCTCAACGCGATCTTCGCGCCGGCCACCGAGCTGGTCTACTCCTGCGGCGGCGACGTGGACAAGTACATCGGGGACTGCCTCTTCGCCGCCTTCCCCAAGCCCGCGCGCGCGGTCGAGGCGGCGCGGGGGCTCCTCGAGCTGGTCGCCCGCCGCGCCGCCGAGGGCAGCCCCTTCAACGTGCGCATCGGCGTCAACTCCGGCCGCGCGGTCCGCGCGAACGTGGGCTCGACGGGCCGGCGCGAGTACACCTATATCGGCGACGCGGTGAACACGGCCCAACGCCTGGAGTCCAACTGCTCCCCGGGCAAGGTCCTGGTCTGCGCCGGGTTGGAGAAAGAGGCGCGCCGCCGCTTCGCCGCCCTCGAGCGCCGGGAGATCGCGGCGAAGGGCAAATCCGTCCTCTTGACCGCCTTCGAGTGCTCGCTCTGAGCTAGACCGCCGCCCGGACGGCGTCCTCGAAGACCACCAAGCCCGCCGCCGCCTTGCGCATGGCGTCCCGCATCAAGGAGGAGAAGCCGGTGGCGTAGGCCGCGGCCAAGGTGGCGCTCTCGTCCTTGCGGCTCAGGATGGTCTCGCGGACCTCCGGCGTGACGATGAGGAGCTCGAAGATCCCGGTGCGCCCCCGGTAGCCGCTGCCGCCGCAGGCGGCGCAGCCGCGGCCCCGCACGAGCCGCGCCTGCGCAGAGGCCAGCGCCGCGCGCATCTCCTCCGCCTGGGCGGCCGGGAGGCGCTTGAGCGCGGCCTGGAGAAGCGGCTCCGAAGGCTTGTCCGGCTGAGCGCACTGCGAGCAGACCGAGCGCACCAGGCGCTGGGTCATGGAGCCCAGCATGCTGCAGCTGATCATGAAAGGGTCGGCGCCGATGCCCACCAGGCGCGCGATGACGTTGACCGCGTTCATGGCGTGGATGGTGGAGAGGATGAGATGCCCCGACGTCGCCGCGCGCAGCGCGATCTCCGCGGTCTCCAGGTCGCGC
>DATLOS010000361.1:0-4639 GCA_035536155.1 Elusimicrobiota bacterium | reverse complement strand
CGGGCCGACGCGAAGTCTAACAAGAGGGGAACCATGCTTTACGAGAACGTGCTCGAAGCGATCGGAAACACTCCGCTCATCCGCATCAACGCGCTGGCGAAGGGACTCAAGCCCAAGATCTACGCGAAGGCGGAGTTCATGAATCCCGGCGGTTCCGTGAAGGACCGCATCGGCGTCGCGATGATCGACGACGCCGAGAGGCGCGGCCTTCTCAAGCCCGGCGGCACGATCGTCGAGGGCACCTCGGGCAACACCGGCATCGGCCTGGCGCTCGTCGCGGCGCTGCGCGGCTACAAGCTGATCTTCACGATCACCGACAAGCAGTCGCGCGAGAAGATCAACCTGCTCAAAGCCCTCGGCGCCGAGGTCATCGTCTGCCCGACGAACGTCGAGCCCGAGGACCCGCGCTCCTACTACTCGGTCGCCGACAAGCTCACCGCGGAGATCCCCGGCGCCTACCATCCGAACCAGTACGAGAACCCGGAGAACCCCAAGGCGCACTACAAGACGACGGGCCCCGAGATCTGGCGCGACAGCGACGGGAAGGTCACGCACTTCGTGGCGGGCATGGGCACGGGCGGCACGATCAGCGGCTCGGCCAAGTACCTCAAGGAGAAGAACCCCAAGGTCAAGATCATCGGCGCCGACCCCATCGGCTCGCTCTACTACGAGAAGATCAAGTTCAACCGGGTCGGCGTCGCGAAGCCCTACGTGATCGAGGGCATCGGCGAGGACATCTTCCCCGGCACCTGCGACTTGAAGATCATCGACGACATCCTCCAGGTCACCGACAAGGACGCCTTCCTCGCCACGCGGCGCCTGGCGCGCTTCGAGGGCATCTTCACCGGCGGCTCGGGCGGCGCGGCGCTCTGGGCCGGCCTCGAATGCGCCAAGAAGCTCAAGCCCACCGACTTCATGGTCATCCTCCTGCCGGACACGGGCATGCGCTACCTCTCCAAGATCTACAACGACGAGTGGATGAAGGAGAACCAGTACGTCGAGGAGTCGGTGAGCCTATCGGCCGCCGAGGTGGTGCGCCTCAAGCGCAAGCGGCACGGGGAGAAGGCCTTGGTCAGCGCCAAGCCGACCGACACGCTCATGGACGCCTTGAAGAAGATGCGCGCCCACGACATCAGCCAGCTCCCGGTCTTCGACCGCCACGCGCTCGCGGGCACGGTGTTCGAGGACGCGATCCTGGGCCTGCTCCTCAAGGGCAAGGATCTCAAGAAGATGATCGTGCGCGAGGCCATGGACAAGCCGCTGCCCGTCCTGGGGGGCGAGGCGCGCATCGAGGCGCTCCTCAAGAGCGTCACGAAGGAGCAGCCCGCGGCGATGGTCCAGCTCGGCAAGGGCAAGTACGAGATCGTCACCAAGTACGACATCCTGCACGCCGTGAGCGCCACCGCCGAAGCCGCGAACGGCCACAAAGCCTACTAGACGGCTAGGGCGTCGCGGGGTGGTCGACGAGCCACCGGTACGCGGCGGCGGGATCCATGCGGACGAAGCTCTGGCGGCTCGACGCGTCGCGGGGCAGGGCGGCCTGCGGCAGCGGCCGGGCCGAGCCCCAGAGCGCGTCGGACACGCGGCGGCTCATCTGCAGCGGGTTCAGGCCCGCGTTGGCGGTCGAGACCGTGTCCCAGAGCAGCGCGGCGGTCCCGGAGACGTGGGGCGCCGCCATCGAGGTCCCGGACATCGACTCGAAGCGGTGCGAGCCGGAGATCTTCCCGAACATGGGCGGCACCGCCGCGACGACGTTCTGGCCGGGGGCGTGGAGGATGGGGCGGTAGACCTGGCTCCCGTCCTCGGGGTTGACCGTGGGCCCGTGCGAGCTGAAGATCGCCACCTGGCCGTGGTTGTCGAGCGCGCCGACCGTGATCGCCGCGGGAGCGGAGGCGGGGGTGCCGATGGGCTGGGCGCCCCCGCGGCCGTTGTTGCCGGCGGAGACGACGAAGACGACGCCGCTCGCGGAATGGCGTTGGACCGCCTCGGCCAGCGGCCCGGTCAGGCTTCCGGGGCCGCCCAAGCTGAGGTTGACGATGCGGTTGCCGTCGGCCACCGCGCGGTCGATGGCTCGGATCACCGCGTTGTTCACCTCGTCGACCGGCGTGCTCCGCGGCCCATCCCGGCTGAGGAGGCTGTCGTCGTCCAAGGCGGCGTAGGAGGTGATCCGCGCGGCGGGCGCGATGGCGTGTATGGTGGAGGCGACGTGGGTGGCGTGCCTGCCGCTGGGGTCGAGCTGGCGCGTGAAGTTGCCGCCGTTCGTGAGCACGCCGTCGAGCTCCGCCACGCGCGAAGCCGCGGTGTCGACCACCGCGACCCGGACGTTCGTCCCGAGCTGGCCGCGGGCCCAGAACTCGTGGGCGCGGGAGTCGAGCACGATCTGCCCCATGGGGAAGCTCGCGATCAGCGCGTCCCGCTGCGCCGGGGTCAGCGGGCCCAGGCGGCTCAGGAGGTTGGGCAGGGAGCGGTGCAGCGGCGCGGTCGGGTCCGCGAAGGGGGATACGGAGGGGACTCCGGGCCGCGGCGGCGCCGGGATGTCGCGGTCCGCGTGGTAGCGGGTCTGGGAGAGCTGGTGCAGGCTCGACAGCGCGTAGGCGGACTGGGCCGCGCCGGCAAAGTCGAGGCTCCAGGCCGCGACGCCCGCGTCGGACAGCATCTTTCCTCTATAGCGGTCCAGCGAGCCCTGGAAGTCGGGGCGCGGGACCAAGGTCAGCGCGGCCTCGCCCTCGCGGCGCTCGACGCGGGCCAGGACCTGATAGGAGCCCAGGAGCTCGGAGTTCGCGGCCTGCGGGTCGGAGGCGTCGCCGCCGAACGCGAGCGTATACGCGCGGTCGAGGCCCTGGACCGCCTCGCTCAGGCTGCGGCTGCTCAAGCCCGCCAGGCGGCGCTCGAGCACCTCCCGGCTGGCCGGCGTCTCCGAGTCGGTGCGCGTGAGGCCGTAGTAGACGCCCAGGCCGAAGTAGGTCGCGGTGCCGTCCGGGTTCACGAGGCGCTTGCCGTCGATCTCCATGGGAAGGCCGAGCTCGGAGAGCGTCCGGCCGGCGACGGCGGGGTCGATCCTCTGGATGGTCGCGAAGCCGAGCAGGCCGCGCAGCGTCCGCAGGAGGGCGTCTCCCTCCAGGGGGTTGCCGGTCCGGCTGCGGACCAGCTTGCCGTCCGCGTATTCCAGGCCGGCGCGCCGCAGCGCCTCGATGGGGATGGTCCTCTCCACCCCGTCCTTGGAGTAGGCGAGCGTGCCGTTGGGCTGGACGGTGAAGCCGTTGTCCCGGAGGGCGGTCCGCAGAGCCTCCTCGACCGGTATGGCGGGCGCCGCCGGCGTCGTCGTCGCGACGCCGGGCGACGGCGTCGCCCCGGGGACGGCGCTCGCGGCGAGCAAGGGCGCGGCCGAGGCGGCCGCGATCAGGAGGGCTCCGCCGAGGATCCGCGCGCCGCGCTGGGTCATGCCCCTAGGATGGGGCGGGCGCCGCGGGAAAGCCTGATTCGAAGGGCCTAAATCAAAATGCCCCGCAGGGCCTAGAAGCGGCTCTTGGGCAGGAGGGTGCGCGGCGGCGCCGGCTTGCCGTCGACGCGGATCTCGAAGTGGACGTGGGGGCCGGTGGAGTGCCCGGTCGAGCCCAGGAGCGAGATCACTTCGCCCTTGGCGACTTTCTGGCCTTGGCGAACCTTGAAGGCGCTGTTGTGGGCGTACAAGGTCGTGGTGCGCTGGTCGTGCTGGACGATGACCACGTTGCCGTAGCCTCGGAGCTTATCGTCGGCGTAGATCACTTTTCCGGGCGCGGCGGCGTAGACCGGCACGCCCATGTCGGCGGCGACGTCGAGGCCGTCGTGGTGCTTGCCCCAGCGGGAGCCGAACTCGGAGCTGACCACCCCGGCGCGCAGCGGCCAGCGGTACGCTCCGGCATACGTGCTCACCGGGAAGGCGGGCGGGGCGGGCGGAGGCTTGTGGCCGGGGACCTTGGACGGGGCCGCGGCCTTGACCACGCCCGCCGCCCGCAGGACCCCCAGCACGTCCTCCTCCGAGAGGCCTCCGGTGTCGTGGTGGCTCTTGAGGACGCTCGCCATCTTCTCGTAGCGCTGGAATTCCGCCAGGAGCTGGCGGCCCTCCGGGGTGTCGCCGAGCACGTCGTCGCCGATCTCCCGCGCCAAGCGCATGGCCTTCGGGTTGTCGCAGGAGGCGACCAGGACCAAGGAGGCGAGGCCGAGAAGGGCGAGGCGGCGGCGCATCGTCCGGTAAGGATAGCAAAGCGCGAGACTCTTGAATCGCCGGCGTGCGGAGCGCATACTCAATCCGGATGAACGCTCGCCGCAAACCCGCGCTCGAGCTGGCCGTCCTCTTCGCGCTGCTTCCTTTCGCCGCGGCGTTCCGCGGCGTGCAGCCCAGCGAGGAGAGGCAGGACCCGCCGCCCGAGCAGCCTGCCCCGGCGCCCACCCCTGCGCCCCCCGAGGCGCCCGCGCCGTCGTCGGCCCAGCCTCCCTCGGCCCCGGCGGCGCAGGAGAGCGCGACGGCCGCCGCGTCCGCCGGGGGCGGGCTGGCCGCGGGCGCCGCGGCCGTCGCCGCCGCGCGCCCCGCGGCGGAGGCCTCGGCCGTGGGAGAGGCGGCTCGCGCGGCTTCGGGCAAGGCCTCGGCCGTGAAGAGCCA
>DATLOS010000360.1:0-7587 GCA_035536155.1 Elusimicrobiota bacterium | reverse complement strand
CGGACGCCCCGGCGCCCGATCCGCTCGCGCCGTCCGTAGCCGCGGAGCTGGCGCTGCCGAACCCGGCGCTGGCCGCGCCGGAGACCCCGGCGCCCAAGGGCGACGTTGCGCCCCCTCCCCCCGGCGAAGGCGCCGGCTCCGATGGAGCAAAGACGCACGAGCAGGGCTCGGCGCCGCGCGTGCCTGGGATGCAGCGGGAGCTGGACGGCTTCGGAAAGACGACGGAGAGCCTCAACCGGGCGCTCCAATCGGGCGGATCGGACGCGCTTCAGGCTCAGGCGGCGGCGCAGTTCCAGGGAGCTCCGCCGTCGGACGCGATCCTCACCAACCTCCCCGCGGGCTGGCTCGCGCCGGACGCGGTCCCGTCGGCGGCGCGGGCCGCGCTCGAGCACTTCCGCGCCCGCTCCCCGTTTCCCGTCGGCCTCCTCATCGTGGACGCGCACGGCCTGCCGACGAAGATATCCCTGCGGGTGCCGCGGGAGGAGCTGCTGCGAGATCCCGAAGCCGTGGCCCGCGCCGAGGACTCGATCCGCGAGTCGCTGGAGCGCGAAACCGGGTTTCGCGTGCGCGAGATCTATTCCAAGACCGCCAACCCCGGGGTCCCTTTCGACACCTTCAACTTCGTCCTGGATTGGACCCTGAGCCGCGGAGCCCTGGAATCCGTCCTGAGCGCCGAGCCGTTCTCGCCCGACGCCCTGATCGAGAGGCTCAAGCGCGACCCGTTCCTGCGCGAGCAGTTCGCCTCGGACGTCGGCCTGTGGGAGACGTTCACTCTCGAGCGCCACACGCGGATGATGATGGGCCAGTTCGAGCGCTACTTCCCCCGCGCGTCCTTTGCGGCGCCGGTGAGCCGCGGCCTGTTCCGGCTGATGCTGGCGCTGCACGACATCGGCAAGGCGCAGGCGGTCCGCGCCGGAGACAAGCGCCGCCAGCACGAGTTCACGCGCGCCATCATGAGGGACTACCTCGGCAGGATGGGCTACGGGCCCCGGGAGATCGACGCGCTCGTGGGGATCGTCGACGGCGATCCCATCGGTCCGTACCTGAACCCCGCCAGCCCGAATCCGCGGACCGACGTGACCCCGCCGACTCTCGCGGAGACGATCGCCAAGATCGACGCCATGGCCGAGCGCGCGGGCCTGCCGCCGAAGGGCTTCTTTCGCCTCCTCCTGACGTTCTACATGTCCGACGCCGGGAGCTACACCAACGACGCGGGCGGCAGCTATACGAACGACGGCACCCAGCGACTCTACTCTCTCGACGGCCTCTTCCGCTTCGACCGGGCGGCGGGCGCGGTGCGCTTCTCCGAGCGGGCCGAGGAGCGGATGAGGCCCCTGCTCGCGCGCTACGGCGCGGAGCCCTGACGGCTAGCCGGGGCGGCGAGCTGGTTGCGCACGAAGCTGATGTGCCCGCGGAGCTCGTAGAACTGGGTGGCGTAGGCGACCGGGATGCTCATCAGGTTGATCTCGGCCTCGATCGCGGCCAGCTGCTCCAGGACCGCCTCCCGCTTCTCGGCGCCGAGGCCCGCGCCGATGTCGTGCTCGACGCGCAGGAGCATCCGGTACCAGCGGTAGAGGACGAGGTTGATGCGCCAGCGCAGGACCGCCGGGATGGCGCGCAGGCCGGGGATGAGGAGGACGAGGAGCGGCACCAAGGACACCAGGACCCGGTCGACGAGGCTCGCGGCCCAGAAGGGCAGGAAGCGATAGAAGAAGCTCTTGCCGGAGCGGTAGAAGCGCTGCGCCGCCGAGCTGAGACGGAGCTCGTGCTCCTGCGGCGACGGGAACTCGCCTCGTCGCCGGAAGAGGCCGGCGCGCCCGTGCACGTCGCGGGCCGAGTCCAGGAGGAGGTCGGTGAGGGCGGGGTCGAGCTTGGGCCGGGCCACCAGCTCGACCGCGGGGCCGATCAGCGTCAGGTCGCGCGGCGGGATGTCCCGGCCGAGGTCGATGGCGCCGCGCGGCAGGGTGATCTTATTGAGATAAGTGAAGCGGCGGACGTAGGCGTCGGCCTGGACGAACTCGAAGAGGCTGATGGAGCGGTCCCGCAGGAGGTCGCGGATCACCTCCATCGGGGCCGAGTCCCCCATGAGGAAGACGGCGTCGACGCGGCCGGCGAGGAGCTCCCGGCGGGCGGCCTCGGCTTCGAGGTCCAGGAGGGCCGTCCGCCCTTCCGGGACGATCTCGTTGGAGGCGAGGAGGGCCAAGGCCAGAGCCCGGGTCCCGCTTCCCTCGGGCCCGATCGCGAGGCGGCGGCCGGAGAGCTCGGCGAGCGTCCGGATCGGGCGTCCCCGATAGAACACGAGGAGCGGCTGCTGGCCGACGCTTCCCAGCGAGAAGAGCTTGGCCGCCGTCTTCTCGTCGGCCAGGCCGGTCTGGACGAAGCCGACGTCGACTCTCGCCGCGGGGTCGGCCAGCCGCCTCAGGTTCTCGAGGGAGCCTTCCGAGGGCAGCACGCGCACTTGGATGCGGCTCTTCTTGAGGAGCTCGGCGTAGCGCCGCGCGTTGCGCTCGGCGGAGCTGCCCGCGGGCCCGCTCGAGATGGTCAGCGCCATGGGCGGGGCGGAATGGAAGAACCAAAAGACGGCGAAGGCCGACCCGGCCGCGGCGCAGGCGCAGGCGATGAGCGCGGCTCGCCGGTCGATGCCGAACATCTCCGCGAGCGGAGCCGGGAGCCAGCCGCGCCGCCGTCCGTTCGCCTTCATGCGGGCACTATAGTAAAAACCGCGGCCGCCCTTGCAGGGGGGTGGCGAATCCTTTACAATAGCCGCATGACCGGAAAGGAATCCGCCGCCGCGCTGCCCGATCCCGTCGAGGTTCACGAGCGCCTCTGGAGAGTGCGCCCGGCCCAGCCCAAGGGCTTCTTCAAGATCGGCCTGGGCAAGAAGCACGCCCAGGCCAACACGCTCTTCCTCGAGATGAACGGCTCGCGCAAGTTCGAGATTGGCAACGACTGCGACACCTGCCACTTCTGGTTCAAGTGCGTGCAGGAGCCGCGGGTATTCGCGCAGAAGAAGGTCGTGAACCTGCCGAAGGCCGTCTCCTTGCCCCGCCCGGTCGACGCCGCGTTCCTCAAGGAGCTGTCCCCCCTCCTCGACCTCATGGACAAGGGCGACCACTACGTCTTCAACACGAACCTCCATCTGACCGGCCCCTACCGCTCGGACGACGAGGGCTCCTACTTCTTCAACGGCGAGTTCCAGGAGATCTGGGACATCGAGGACCCCGCCGCGGAGGACCTCCTCTCCGGCTGGGAGCACTACGAGGGCCGCAACCCGCGCGTCTTCCGCGTGGGCGACGTCTTGGAGAAGCAGTTCGACTTCGTCATCCCCCTGGTGCCGACCGCGAAGCTCAAGCAGGAGCACGTCCAGCTCTACCGCCAGATGATCGCGAACGGTGACAGGCCGCGGGTGCTGCTGCTGGGCATGCTGCAGCGCGCGATCCCGGAGAGCGTCTCGACCGGCCGCCAGAAGGTGATGCACTCCTTCTTCGCGGGCTTCGTCTTGGACGGCCACCACAAGCTCGCCGCCTACCAGCGCGCCGGCGTGCCCGCGAACTGCCTGGTGATCATGCCCCAGAAGGCGAGCAAGTATTTCCTCCTCAAGGACGAGGGCGACGACCCGCGCGCCAAGATGGAGGCGCGCCTGGCCACCTTGGCCGGGTAGGTGGAGCCGGACTCCCGCCGCTGGGCGGCCGCGCCCTGCGCCGCCACCTCCGTCGTCCTCGCCGCGGCGGCCTTCCCCCTCTCGCCGCTTCGAGGAACGCTCGGCAACGGCGTCCCGTCGGGCGTCTCGCTTTACCTGCCTTGGACATACGTCGCGACCGGTCCGCTCTCCGCCTGGGCCGACGCGGTCACGTTCAACAGCGCCCGGCAGGACGCGGCGCTCGTGGCCTGGATCGCGGCGGGCTATTGGCTGGCCCGCGGGGCGCTGAAGCTCGCGGGCCGCGGCTGGGCCGGCTGGCGCCGGGAGCTCCTCGGCTATGGGGCCTGGCTCGCCGCTTTCGCGGCGTTCTTGGCCTGGGCGATCCTTCTGCCGCGGCCGATGGCCAGGATCCTGCTCGGGGATCCCAACATGCTCGCGCTGGACTTCCACTCGCACACGAGCTACTCGCACGACGGGCGCCGCTCCTTCACGCCGACGGCGAACGTCCACTGGCACGTCTGGGCCGGCTTCACGGCGGCCTTCATCACCGACCACAATCGGATCGAGGGCGCCCGCGAGGCGCGCGCTCTCTACGACCGGGGCGGCATCAACAGGGCCTACCGGCCGCTCATCGGCGAGGAGGTCAGCCTCCAGGACGCGCACGTCGGCGTGCTGGGCCCCCGCGAGGCGATCGACAACCGCCCTTACGACGGCAGCCGCGAGGGCCTGCGCCGCTTCCTGGGCGAGTGCGAGTCCCGCTTCGGCGGCCTTCCCGTCCTCAACCTGCCCGAGTACCGCCTTCACTATTGGGACCGGCTCGACGAGGTCGCCTCCTGGGGCGCCCGCGGCATCGAGCTGGTCAACGCCGTCCCCAAGGCGCTGGACATGTCCGACGAGGAGCGCCAGCGCGTCCACGTGATCGCGCGCGCGCGCAAGCTCTTCATGGTCGGCGTCTCGGACAACCACGGCTGGGGGAGCGCGACTTACGTCTGGAACCTGATGTACCTGCCCGGGCAGGCCTCGCTCGGGGCCGCGGAGCTCCAGGCCGCGGTCCTCGCGGCGCTGCGCGAGAAGGGTCCGGACGCCGTGGCCGTGATCGTGCGCGCCAAGCAGGACCCGCTCCCGGGCGCGTGGATCGCCCTCGACCCCTTCCTCGGCCTGTGGACGATGCTGCGCGCCTTCGAGCCCGCGCAGGCCGTCGCGACGGTGGCCTGGGTCTGGGGCTTGGCGCTCCTGCGCCGGCGCCGGGCCCGGCGGGCGAGCGCGGCCATTTGCTAGAGTAGCGAAATGACGCTCGGGCAAGCGGCCGCGTACGGGGTCGTCCAGGGGCTCGCGGAGTTCCTGCCTATCTCCAGCTCCGCGCACCTCAACCTCATGCCCTGGCTCCTCGGCTGGAAGGACCCCGGCCTGGCCTTCGACGTCGCGCTCCATCTGGGGACCTTGCTGGCGCTGGTCGGCTATTTCTGGAAGGACTGGCTGGACATCCTCCGCGGCTCGGCGGCGGACCCGCGCGGCGCGCAGGCGCGCCTGCTCGGCCTGCTCGTCCTGGGGACGGTGCCGGGCGCCGTCGCGGGGCTGGTCCTGGGGCATCTCGCGGAGGAGACGTTCCGCTGGCCGCCGCTGACCGCGGGCGCCTTGATCCTGTTCGCGCTCTGGATGGGCTGGGCGGAGCGCAACGGCAAGAAGAGCGAGCCTCTCTCCAAGGTGGACCTGCGCCGCGCGCTGCTCGTGGGCCTCAGCCAGGCCCTGGCGATCGTGCCGGGCGTCTCGCGCTCGGGCATCACCATCACGGCCGGCCTCCTCGAGGACCTGACCCCGGAGGCGGCCGCGCGCTTCTCCTTCCTGCTCTCGGCGCCGATAACCGCCGGCGCGGCCCTCCACGAGCTGCACAAGATGCGCCTGGGCGTGGACGCCGCGGCGTTCTACGTCGCGGTCGCCGTGTCCGCGGTCGTCGGCCTCGTGGCGATCCGCTTCCTGCTGCGCTGCCTCGCGCGCGGCGGCTTGATGCCCTTCGTCGTCTACCGCGTCGCGCTGGGCGCGGCGATCCTCGGCCTCTACGCCTGGCGGCGCTGAGCGCCGCCGCAGGGGTTGCGCGGCGGCCGCGAAATTGCTATTTTCTCTCTCGCCGCAACGATTTGAAAGCCACCGCTACAGCGTGTACGACAGCCTGCAGGTGGCTTTCTTATTTATAAGAGGAAGCCGGGCGCCAGGGCCTATGCCCCTGGGCCTATAGGCTTAAGGCGTCGACCGACGGATAAGCTAAAATAAGACGATGTTCGACCTCGGCGCGCGCCTGAAGGCGCCGCTCTCTCTCCTCCTAGCCGTCGCGCTCCCCCTCCCGGCCGCCGCCTTGGGCCAGGCGGTGGCGCGGCCTTCGCTCGGCGCCCCCGCGGCCGTCGGATTCGTCGCGCCGGGTCTCGCGGCGCCGGCGGCTTCTTTCGCCCCGCTTTCCTCCTTCGAGCCGGCGTCCGTCGCCTCGACCTTGCCTAGCCTCGACGCCGCCGCGGCGGCCGGCATCGGCGCCGCGGCGGCTCCCCTGCTTTTCGCCGAGCAGCCCGTCATCGCGGCCGCCCCGGCCGCGCGGCCGGACGAGGAGCTCCCGTTCGCGCGCTCTCCGGCTCTTTCGGCGCCGAGCAAGAGGGCGCGGGAGCCGCGGGAGCCGCGGGCGCGCGCCGCCGCGTCGTCCCGGGAGGGGCTCCGGGCCGCCGGGGAGCTCTCGCGGGGCGAGTCCCGCGCGAGCCTGCCGTCGTGGAACCGCTTTTGGAGCGGCGCGGCCCGCTCTTCCGACGAGACGCCCGAGCCGGTCGCGGCCGCGAGCCTGGGGGCGCCGCGCGCGCGTCTCGCTCCGGCACCTGAACTGGGCGCCTTCGCGGCGGCCCCGTTCTTCTCGGGCCTCGAGCGCTTCAAGGTCCTGACGCCCCACGTCCAGGCCGGAGGCGTCCTGCTCGCGACCTACGCGGTCTCGTGGGCGGCGCGGCGCGCTCTCTCGGCGGTCTGGGGCTGGAAGGGCTGGGATCGGGGCAGCCTGGTGCTGGCCCGCCTGGGGAGCAATTTCGTCGTCTGGACGGCCGGGATCATCGCGGCGATGAAGGCGTCGGGGCTCGACTGGACCTCCGTCTTCACGGGCCTGGGCATCGGGAGCATCGCGGTGAGCTTGGCCCTCAAGGAGTTCTTGGGCAACTTCATCCACGGCGTGGTCATCCTGCTCAACCGCCCGTTCTCGGTGGGCGAGCGCATCCGCGTCGGCGACGTCGAGTACATCGTCTCCGACATGACGTTCCACGACCTCATCCTGCGCGAGGGAGCCGGGGACTTCACCTTGATGACCTACTCCCAGGTCCAGGGAAAGACCATCACCCTTTTCCGTCCTTGGACGCAGGGCAAGGGCGGCGCCCCGGCCGCGGAGCAGGCCGCGCACCCCGCGCCGCGCGCCGCCGACGGGAAAGGATTCCTCCTGCGCTTCGGTCTCGTCGCCGCGATCGCGGCCGCGGGCTTCTGGATGGACAGCGTCGCCGCCGGCGCCGCTCCCTACTTCTTCGCGGGGGCCACGTTCGGCGCCGCTTGGACGATCGAACGGCTGGTTTCGGGCTATCTCCTGCGCTTCGCGGAGAGGAAAGGCTGGCGCCCGCACGTGGCGTCGCTCGTGCGCCTGGGCGTCTCCGCCTCGATCTACCTCCTCGGCGCCGGAGCGGCGATGGCGCTGGCGGGCGTGAGCTGGGCGGGCGTGCTCGGCACGGCCGGCTTCTTGGGCGTCTCCATCGGCATCGCCGCCACCGAGGTGATCTCCAACCTCATCCAGGCCGGGCGGATCCTCTGGAGCCACGCCTTCGTCATCGGCGACCGCATCGAGATCGCGACCAAGGCCGGAAGGGTCGCGGACGTCACTTTGAATTACGTGGTGCTGCAGGGCGACGCGCAGGAGACCATCCTGGTCCCCTACTCCGCCT
>DATLOS010000359.1:0-2583 GCA_035536155.1 Elusimicrobiota bacterium | reverse complement strand
CAGCATGACAGGGAGGGTCAAGCGCTCGGCTTCATGAGGGTGAGATCCACCAGCAAGTCGATGGCCGCGGAGCGCTCGGACGCGTCCTCCGGGGAGACGAAACGAAGCGGAGACTGCTGCCGCTGGAACACGTCCTCGAGGTCGCGGATCTGGTTGTCGCTGAGGTTCGAAAGCACCGCCACGGTCAGCGTCGCGCCCGCGGCGCGGACCTGCCCGAGCAAGGTCAACGAGCTCTTGCCCGCCTCCACCGCCGCAAAGAGGACCGGCTCCACGTGCAGCGGCGTCTTCGAGACGGTCAAGCCCATCGACGACAGCGACTCGGCGAAGCGCTTGCAGGCCTCGATGTTGTCCGCGGAGTGCAGGAACGCGACCTTGCGCAGGTCCTTGGGCGCGGCGTCCGGCTTGGGCGCGCCGCCGAGCGGAGGCAACGCCTGCGCTCCGGCCGGCGTCGTGGGAGGCTTCCCTGTGGTCGGGGGACGCGCGGTGGTGGGCGCGCCGGTCGTGGGCGGCTTGGCGGGAGTCACGGGCGGACGCGCGGCCGCGGGCGCGGCGGTCGTCGGCGGTTTGGCGGGCGTCACGGGCGGCGACGCGGGAGCGGGCGCTTTGGGCGTCGACGCGGGAAAGCTCGCCACGTCGCGGCGCAGCTCGAACGGCGCGGAGCCTGAAGTGGGTGCCTTGTCTTCCGCAGGTGCGGGCGGCGGCGGCGCCGGGGGCGGTGGCGCCGCGGCCCCGATCGTCGGAACCGGGCCGGAAAGCGCGGCGTCGAGGAGCCCCGAAAGCGGATCGGCGGCGACCTCCTTTAGCGGCGGAGGAGGAGGCGGCGGCGCGGCAAGGTCGGCCGCCAAGGCCGCCGCCACGTCCGCCACGCGCGGCGCGGTGGACGGCCGCTTGAGCTCGGGGACGGGCGTCGACGGCGGCGGGGTCGGATCGAGCTTGACCGTGGGCTCGATGGTCGGGGGCAAGCTGGGCGCCAAGGAGATCGGCTTCGGCGCGGGCGGCGGGATCGGAGGCAGGCCCGGCGCCGGAGAGAACGCCTTCGCCGCCGGCGGCGGGATCGCAGGCAGGCCGCCGCCCGGCAGAGGCGGCCGCGGCAGAGGCTTGCCGTTCGACGGCGGGAGCGACGGGAGGCCGCCGGCCGGAAGAGGCGGCCGCGGCAAGGGCTTGCCGCCGGACGACGGGAGCGGGGGCAAGCCGGCGGCCGGGCTGACGTACGCCGGGCCCTTCGAGCGCGGGGCCGACGAGAGCGGCTTGACCTCGCCGGGCAGGGGCGGCAGAGGAAGCGGAGGCTTGGGGCCCGGCGGCGGGATCGGAGGCAGGCTCGCCGCGGGTTCTTTAGGAGTTTCCATCATCGACAAAAGCCGTCCTCACCTCCGCCATAGGCGAAAACGCGGCCCTCCGCGAGAGCGTCGCAGATAACGGACTGTCGCTACTCTTCTAAACGGTGGACCGCGATGCCCTTGAGCGCCAGCCAATCCTGCGCCAAAGGGCTCACGATGGCGTCTTTCGGTATTGTAAGGCGGGACGTCCCCTGCGTCAACGCTTTTTTTATTTCATGTTCCGTCAAGAAAATGCGACGCCTTGGGGGCTTGGCCGCGCGCGTTTCCGGCGCCTTTGCCGGGGCGAACGGGGCCCGCAGGTGGCGCAAGAAAACGTCCGCGAGGTCGCCCTCCTTGAACACGCGCGGGAGGCCTTAAGCCTCGACCTTGACGGAGATCCGGTCCAGGTACTTCTCGAGATCGCCGTGCGGCCGCGGGATGACGTGGACGCTGACGAGCTCGCCCACCTTTTGGGCGGCGGCGGCGCCGGCCTCGACCGCCGCGCGCACCGCGCCGACCTCGCCTCGGCACAACGTCGTGACCAGGCCCGAGCCGATGCGCTCATAGCCTAGCAGACGGACCTTCGCCGACTTGGCCATGGCGTCCGACGCCTCGATCATGCCGGTGAAGCCTT
The DNA here is from genome assembly GCA_035536155.1 of Elusimicrobiota bacterium. GTDB lineage: Bacteria > Elusimicrobiota > Elusimicrobia > UBA1565 > UBA1565 > DATLOS01. The sequence goes on along the minus strand of DATLOS010000359.1, from coordinate 633 downwards.
TCGTCTCGATGAGACCCAACGCGTCTTTCACCTCGGACATGTCACTCCTCCTCTTCCCCTTCGGGTGCGTCCTCGCGCACGACCTCGAGGCCCGCGTTGCACGTCGGACAGCGCTTGGCCGGAGAGTAGGTGCGCACGCACTCCTCCTCCTCGGGCCACCACTCCTCGAAGAACATCTCCACGCGCTTGTGGCAGTTGATGCAGTAGCGGTCGAAGCCGGCGCCGCAGCAGGCGCAGAACTTGGGCGGGTTGTCCCCGCGGTGCGTCAGCGCCCCGCAGGCGCCGCACTGCATGTCGATCCTGAGCTGAACTTTTTTCTTGGACATATCCTCTCCCATCGAAATCAGTACCCCTTGGGCCCGCCCGCGGGCTTGGCGTCGGTGACGATGGCCACGCTGGCCGAGGTCCCGAGGCGGGTGGCGCCGGCCGAGATCATGGCCTTGGCCGTCTCCGCGTCCCGGATGCCGCCCGAGGCCTTCACGCCCATGCGCGGCCCGACGGTCTCGCGCATGAGGCGGATGTCCTCGACGGTGGCGCCGCCGGTGGAAAATCCGGTGGACGTCTTCACGAAGTCGGCGCCCACCTCGGCGGACATGCGGCAGGCGCGGACCTTCTCCTCCTTGGAGAGGAGCG
>DATLOS010000358.1:0-3766 GCA_035536155.1 Elusimicrobiota bacterium | reverse complement strand
CCGGCAGGCCCTTCAACTGGCGGGTGGCCGTCTCCGCGCTGAGCGCGGGGGTCACGCCGTACAAGCAGGTCCAGGTCACGGTCAGCTACGTGGACGAGAACTCGCAGACCCAGGTCGTCTCGCTCATGAACTACGTGACCTACCCGTACATCCACGTGATCTCGAACAACATCCCGGCCGGCGCCGTGGTGACGCCCTCGTACCAGCGCCTGTACTCGGTGCCGGTGACCTTTTCGACGAAAAAGAGCATCCAGCTTTCCTACAATCTCGCGATCCGCGTCAACAATGCCGCCAACATCCAAGCCCTGGACACCGTCTACACCTTGGCCCGCCTGGTCAAGAACGGCAGCGTCCTCGCCTACTTCTACCCCGAGACCCGCACGCCGATCATGACCCAGCCGCTGATCAACAACTGGGTCGAGCTCGACGGCCTCAGCCTCCAGGGCTGCACCCTGGAGATCCTCTGGCACAAGGAGACCGCCGTCCCGGGCGCGGGAGTGGTGACCCTCAAAACGGGGAACGTGATCGTGATCGCGGTGGAGGATAAGTCGTGAGCCGCGGCTTCACGCTGATCGAGCTGATCATCGCGATCATCCTGCTCTGCACGATCCTCACCGGCTCGTGGTTTGCGGCCCTGATGCTGGGGCAGAAGATGGGCTCCGACGCGGACGAGACCCAGCTGCGCATGGAGCTCTCGAACGCCATGAGCGACGTGCGCCTCCATTGCGTCAGCGCGGCCCAGGTCGCCCCGGCGTCGCTGTTTCCGCCCGGCGTCGACAGCAGCAAGAGCTCCTTCCAGTTCTTCGGCGAGAAGGATCCCTACACGGTGACGCCGTCGATCCTCACCGACGACACCTGGTATGCGTATATGAAGGATCCCAGCGGAAACGTGATCCTCCGGGAGCTCACCGCGTTCGGGTTTCCCCTCGGCGACCACATCCTGATCGAGTCGAAGTTCGCCCCCGACATCACTTTCACCTACCAAAACGGCTTCGAGCCGAACTTCCTCGAGGTCACGCTGAGCGGCAGCGTGAAGAAGCCCGGCGGGACGGAGCGCTTCTACCAGAAGCTGGGCACCCGGTTCTGGTTCGTGGCGGTGCTTTCCACATGATGGCCCTCCTTTATACGCTTCTGACGGCCACGCTCATGGCGGTGAGCATGTTCCTCGTGTTCTCGGGCAACGCCGGGTCCGTGCTGAGGCAGAACTACGCCTACCAGGTGCGCACCAACACCAACAACGCCTGCCAGGTCTACGGCGACCTGCTCGTGCGAAGCGGCCTCATCGACGCCGACCCGAGGACGCCTCCGCCCGCCAAGGTGACGGTCTCGGTCGGCTGCCTGTCCCAGAGCGCCACCGGCGTCTGCTCGGAGCCGATCACCTGCACCATCGAGATCAAGACGGACAACAAGGTCTATGTCACGATCAACTGAGCGCGGCTACACGATGGTGGAGCTGCTCGTGGTCCTAGTCCTCGTGGCGGTGCTCATCGTCGCCACGCTGCGCAACGACGGCGGCCCGCGGGTCAAGGAAAGCGAGCTCGGCAACGGCGCGGTCATGGAGCTCAAGATCATCTTCAACGCCGAGAACGCGTATCGGCTGGACAAGGGCGTCTACACCGCGGCGCCGACCGCGACCCAGATCAACGCCCTTCTCGGGGTGGGCGTCCAGAACCCGCGGTTCAACTATGCGGTCGCGGTCACTCCGGCCGGCTTCACCGCCACCGCCACCCGCACGGACGGCACCCTCTGCCGAGGGAGGTCCATCACGATCAACCAGAACGGGACGGTCGCGAAGGGCTGCACCGCCTGGCCCTAGGCGCGAAGGCGGGGCTTTGGGCCTAGGCGGGGGCCGGTCCTTGGACCCCGCCCGACGGGAGGAGCCCGGGGCATAATGTACGGATGCCGGTTCCTCTTCTCGTCCTGGCCTCGTTCCTAGCCCCGGCGCGGGCGGCGGAGCCCGCGTTTCCGTCGCCGGCGCAGGTGCTCCAGCGCGCCTGCGAGGGCGTCTGCGGCGAGCCGGCCCCTCCGGCCGCGGAGACGGACGCGCCCCCGCAGGGGATCGGGTTGGGGACCCGCGTCGAGGCCACGCCCGAGATCATCCGCGACCCGGCGAGAATGGCCGCGCTCTCCGAGCAATTCTTCGACGCCTACGCTACGGAGAGCGGCATGGGGCGCGTCGAGTATGTCCTGGCCAAGCGCAAGTTCCAGGCCGTCCAGCAGTGGAACACCCCGTTCCTGCAGAGCCATTTCAACTCGGCGACGCTCCACTTGGAGAAGCTGGAGGTCGACGGCCAAGAGCGCGTCGTCATGGTCTCGGACACCGAGTACAACGGCCGCAAGATCTCCTTCCATCGGTTTCGCGACGGGATCAGCTCGGTGAGCCGGGTGATCGTCGACGGCGAGGAGGCCAAGGACGATAACGGCCGGCCTCAGCGCTTCGTCACCAAGGGCAAAGCCGAGTTCGACGCCTTCGTGAAGTGGTTCGAGGGCCGCCTCGGGCCTCCCGCCGCCCGGAACTAGCCGCGGCCGCCGTTCTTGTAGCCTCCCCGGCGATAATGATATCGTCCGAGAAATTCGTCCGGAGGCACCATGACCACCGCCGCCGCGCCCGCGCTGCACCCCGGCGTCCAGAAATTCCTGTCCGGCTCTCCTAAGAAGCTCCTGATCGGTGGGCAATGGGTCGACGCGGCCTCGGGCAAGGCTTTCGAGACGCGCAACCCGGCGACCGGCGAGGTCCTGGCGAAAGTGGCCGAGGGCGACAAGGCGGACATCGAGAAGGCGGTGGCCGCGGCGCGCAAGGCTTTCGAGGGCCCCTGGCGCGCGATGAGCCCGTCGGAGCGCTCCAAGCTCCTGCACCGCTTCGCCGATCTCGTCGAGAAGCACTCCGAGGAGCTGGCCCAGCTCGAGACGCTCGACAACGGCAAGCCCATCCGCGAGGCCTTGAAGGGCGACCTCCCGCTCGCCGTCGACCTCATCCGCTACTTCGCCGGCTGGCCGACCAAGATCCACGGCGAGACGACGCCGGTGAGCGTGCCCTACTACCCGGGCGCCAAGTTCTTCCACTACACCGTGCGCGAGCCCGTGGGCGTCGTCGGCGCGGTGATCCCCTGGAACTTCCCCATCCTCATGGCCGTCGAGCGCATCGCCCCGGCCCTGGCCTGCGGGAACACCCTGGTCCTCAAGCCGGCCGAGCAGACCCCGCTCACCGCCCTGCGCCTGGGCGAGCTCCTCCTCGAGGCCGGCGTGCCCGAGGGCGTGGTGAACGTGGTGCCCGGCTTCGGCCCGACGGCGGGCGCCGCCATCGCCGCGCACATGGACGTGGACAAGGTCACCTTCACCGGCTCGACCGACGTCGGCCGCGAGATCGTGAAGGCTTCGGCGGGAAACTTGAAGCGCCTATCCTTGGAGCTCGGCGGCAAGTCGCCCAACATCGTCTTTGACGACGCGGACTTGGACGCCGCGGCCAAGGGCATGTTCATGGGCATCTTCTACAACCAGGGCCAGTGCTGCTCGGCCGGCTCGCGCATCTTCGTGCACAAGTCGAAGTACGACGGCCTGCTCCAGGCCCTCGTGGAGCGCGCCAAGACCGTGCGCCAGGGCAACGGCCTCGATCCCAAGACCCACATGGGCCCGCTGGTCTCCGAGGAGCAGATGAAGCGCGTGCTGAGCTACGTCGAGGCGGGCAAGAAGGACGGCGCCCAGCTCCTCTGCGGCGGCGGCCGGGGCGAGGGCCCGCTCCAGTCGGGCTACTTCGTCCAGCCCACCG
>DATLOS010000357.1:0-7911 GCA_035536155.1 Elusimicrobiota bacterium | reverse complement strand
TCCTCGACGAGCACTGGCTCGCGCTCGCCCTCAGCGCCGTCGTCCTGCTGGCGCTGGTGCTGGCGGTGCTGTACGTGCGCCACTTGCGCCCCAGCGAGGAGACGGACACGGTCTGCCGCCGCCGGCGCCGCGCCGGCTCGTGCGCCCCGCCCGGCGACCCGCGCGGCGACCTGCTCGGCGACCCGCGCGGCAGCCCTGGCGCCGCGCGCGCGGCCGCCGAGCGGACAGAACAGGAACTGGCCCTGGCCGAGCGCCGGCGGGCCAGGCAAGAAGGAGCCCAAGAGGGCGCAGAGGGGGCCGCGCCTGCCGGCTCGACCCTCGCCGCGCCGAAAGCGGGGGCGGCCCGCGTCGCGGCCTCCGCGCCGGAGCCGCGCCGTGCTGGCCAGCCCTCTGACCCGGAAGGCCGGCCGCAGGCACCGGCGGCTCCGGCGCAAGCGCCCGCGGGCCGGCCGAGCTCGCCCGGGCCGGGCGCCCTCCCAGCGCCCGCCGGTCCCGCAGCCGGTGACGACCTTGGCGGAGTCCAGGTCGAGACGGTCGACTCGGAGGGGCTCTCCGCCGAAGACGAGCAGGAGCTCGACCAGGTGATCGGCGAACTGATCGACCCTCCAGCCCAGAGGTGACCGGCTGCCCTGTCCGCCGGTCAGCGCTTTTGTGCGGCCCGCCGGCCGGCCTCTGGAGCAGCCAGGCGTCCCGCCTTTTAAAGGATGCGGTGCCTGACCAATCGCAGGAATGACAGCGCGTCCTCAGCGAGCGTCCCCCGCCAGTTCCCCCGCCCCCCGCCAGCCGGCCGCCCAAGCGACGCCCCCGGCCGGCCGCGGCGCCGCCGGCATCTCGCCGGCCGCCAGCGCGGCGATCGCTCGCGCCCAACAGACGAAGGGCGCGGAGGCGAAACAGAAGGCCCCGCCCGCGACCCCGCCCAAGACGGGACCGGCCGACGCCAAGAAACCCGCCGCGAAGGCCAGCAGCCCCGCGGTCGCCGACCCTGTCGAGGCCGCCAAGCAGCCCGGCGCGGGGCCGGAAGCCAGCGCCGTCGCGCCCGTCAGCGCGGTCGCGGCCGGCGCGGCCGACGCCGCAGGCGGGACGGGCGCCGCGGGCGCAGAGAAGCCCGGCGAAGCGAAGGCGAAGGGCGAGGCGAAGGGCGAGGCCAAGAAGACCCGCCAGCAGCTGGCGACCGTCCTGCAGATCTCGATCTCCCAGGCGCGCTGCGCGGCCCACCTGAAGAAGGCGCTCGTCGACGAGGCCACCACGGCGCGCCTGCACGAGCTGCGGGAGGCGCGCAAGAAGGCGCTCGACGAGAAGAACACCGAGCAGGGCGCCAGCCTGAAGAACCAGATCGACGACCTGTCGAACACCATGGTCCGCCTGAGCTCCGACACCTCGATCGCCATCGCGGTCCTCCTGGACACCGCGGTCAAGGAGCTCTTCCGCTTCGGCCTCGAGAAGGCCAGCGCCGGGAAGCACCTGATGGACATCCCCAACCTCCACGAGAAGGGCGTCGAGGACCTCCCCTGCTTCCCCCTCTACGGCCCGCTGCCGGCGTTCCGCGACTTCAAGCCCGAGACCGAGGACGCGCGGCGGAAGGCGCGCGCGGCGGCCAAGGCCGCCCGCGAGGCCAAGCGCGCCGCGCCCGCCGCGGCCGCCGAGGAGGGCGAGGAGTCGACTAAGACGTCCTTCAACACGTACGTCGAGGCCGCGCTCCGCGAGGTGAAGCGGGCCACGGGCAAGACCTCGACCCGCAGCGCCGCCGAGCTCCGCAGCTACGTGGCCCAGCTGGTGGCCGACGTCATCCGCCGCCTGGCGGACCTGACCAAGATCCTCGTCGTGCACGTCGCCGGCGCCCGCACGATGACGGCCGACAACGTCAAGGCCGTCGTGCGCATCCTCTTCGTCGACGCGGGCCGCGCCCCGGCGGAGATCGACCGGGTCCTCGCCGCCGTCGACGAGAAGCTGCAGGTCCACCACCGCCACCAGACCGACGAGAAGGCCAAAAAGGCCGACAACCTCTCGGCGGAGGCGCGCGAGGCCGCCGCGCTGAAGGCCGCCGCCGCCGCGCGCGAGCGGAAGGCCCGCCAGCTCGCCTCGGCCCAGCGCCGGGCCCAGGAGGCGAGCGAGAAGGCGGCGAAGCTCTCCAACGAGCTGGGCGAGGCCGCGGCCTAAAGGCCGTCCTCCCTCAACCCCAGCGCCGGGCCCAGGAAGCGAATGGAAAGGCGGCAGAGCTCTCCGACGCGCGAGGCGAGGGCACCGCCTAGGTGCCGGCCGGCCTCGGCCCGGCGCCGTTTTTTTTGTCGTGCGAGCTCGGTGGTCCGGGAGCCCGGGCCGACGTCTGGGTCGGCGTTTGGGCCGGCGGGCGCGCCCGCCCTGCGCTCCGGGCGGGGGCCACTGGCCTCGCCCGCCCTGAATCCGCATTCACGCCCCGAACAGGGGCGGGCCGGCCTGCGGCTGCCGGCCAGCGCCGGCGACCGGGCTTCCGCGGCGGGAGGGCGCTGGTCTCGGTCTTGGCCGCCTCCTGCCGCCGGTGCTTCGCGGGGTAGCCCGGGAAGTGGCGCTGGATCCAGTCCGACTCGGCCCCGTGCGCGCGGTAGTGCGCCTTGAAACGCGCGTGGGCCGCCTGGAAGCAGGTCTTGGGGCTGCAGGGGTCCAGGACGCCGCGCGCGTCGCGCGCCTTGCGCCAGGTCAGCCCGTAGCGGCCGCAGAGGCGGTCGAGGTCGGCGGCCTTCTCCGGCGCCAGCGTGAAGCCGTTGCCCGGCAGCCGCCCGACGCGGTCCCGTCCGTCGGCCTGGTTGATGCAGGTCGCCATGCCGCTGAGGCGCTCGAGCTCGGTCGCCTCCAGGCCGACGTAGCCGCCGACGTTGAGCTCCAGCATCGGCACCTCGCCGGTCGCCGCGAGGTGGCGCTCGAGCGCCGCCAGGCAGAACCTCCAGGGGTAGGGCCCCTCGGTGCCGAAGGGGACCCAGCCCTTCAGGCCGGCGAGGGCCCGGGCCTGGAAGGGCTCGAGCGCGTCGAGGTCGCCGGCCGCCCAGCGCTGGTAGCGCGCGGCCCAGTGCTTGTAGATCGCGTGGAGGTTCGCCTGCGCGGTGCCGATCACGAGGCGGTCGACGGTCTTGGGGTAGCGGTCGAGGCGCTCGACGACCCGGCGGATCTCGGCGAAGGCCGTCTCCCACGGCACGGCCTCGGGCTTCGTCAGCCGGTCGAGCGGCCGCCGCGCCGAGCCCGCGTAGCGCACGCCGCGGCGCGCCGCGGCCAGCAGCGCCTCGGCCGCCGCCGGCGCGAGGCCCAGCGCGCGCGAGCCGACCAGGGCGAGAGGGTACGGCGTCGCCGCCGGGTCGAGGAGGTGCTCGTAGAGCCGGGGGTCCTCGTCGAGCAGGGCGTCGACGAAGGGGATGAGCGCCGCGAACCGCCGCAGGTTCGCCGGGTCCTCCGGCGCGCGCCCCGGGTCCGTCAGCACCGGGAGGAAGACGGCGGACGGCGGCTTGCCCGGCTGGCGGTTCAGGGGGCGGCAGACGATCTGGATGATGTCGCGCGGGCTGCTCCGCGGCGCCGCGAAGAACACCCCGTTGAGCGCCGGCACCTCGACCCCCTCCTGGAACATCCGCACGTTCAGCAGGGCCGCGCGCCCCGGCGCGGCGAAGGCCGCGAGCGCGGCCTCGGCGGCGCCCGCCCCCAGGCGCGAGTGCGCGACGTAGACGGCGTAGGGCGGCGCCGCCGGCCCCGCCCGCAGGCCCGGCGCGCCGCGGGGCTGCAGCGCCGCCGCTAGGCGGGTGACGTGGGCGATGTTGCGGCAGAAGACCAGCAGCTTGTCGACCTGCGCCATCGCCGCGTCGATCTGGTCGGGCAGGGCGGCCTCTTCGGCCGCGCCGGCCTCTGCGGGGCCGGCGAGCGGGGCCGGCGCCGCGACGAGGGCCAGGCGGAAGTCGTTCACGAAGCCCGCGGCGATCCCCTGGCGCAGGTAGTAGCGGAAGGCCACGCCGCCGAACCGCTCCCGGTCCTTCATCGTGATCGCCACGCGGTCGAACACCGGCGTCGCCGACATGAAGAGCCGCTCTCCCTGGCGGGGGGCCAGGAGCGTGTGGTTGAAGGGGCGCGGCTCGCCCCCGCCGCACACCCGGTGGCACTCGTCGAAGACCGTCAGCCCGAACGCGTCGGTGGGGACGAGGGGCGAGCTCTGGTACGTGCTCACGACGAGCTTGGCGCCCGGCCGCGCGAGGAACGCCCTGATCGCGCCCCCGTCGGTCGTCATCACCGCGCGGCCGAGGCCCGGCAGCTCGACGGGCTCGGGGTCCGAGCCGACGAGCTGCACCGCCGCGGCCAGCCCGTAGGCCGCGAGCTTGACCGCCGTCTGGCGCAGCAGGGCCAGGCCGGGCACCAGGACCAGGACCGCGCCGCCGGCCTCCAGGCGGACCCGCACCAGCCCCGCGGCCACGGCCGTCTTGCCGCTCCGGCACGCCATCTGCAGGACGGTGCACCCTCGGGCGCGCAGCTCGTCCTCGCAGCGCTCGACGGCCTCGCGCTGGTAGCCGCGCAGGTCGAGCCCCGGGAGGCTCGGCGGCCCGGCCGGCGGCGCGGACAGCGCGGGCGGCTCCGCGGGCCGCAGCGCGAGGGGCTCCGCGGGCGGCAGCGCGGGCGGCTCGGCGGATGGCGGCGCGGCCTCGCTGAGGTCGAGACCGTCGCACAAGCCCTCGGTCAGCGCGTCGAGGTCGAGGTCCTCGTCGAGCTTGAGCTCCGGCTCAAGCGCGGGCCCTGGCTCGGGCGCGGCCTCCGGCGCCGGGAGAGTGAGGCCCTCGACGGCGGGCCGGCGGCGCGGCCACTCGGCGTGCTCCGCCGCGCCCTCCGCGTCGGCCGCGCGCCGCCTGGGCCGGTACTCGGGGCTGTCCCGTCGGACGGGCGCGAGGCCCAGCGCCTCGGCCGCGCGCTCCACGAGCGCCGCCAGCTGCGGCGCCTCGGCCCGGACCAGCTCGCGCTCGCCGAGCCTGAGGTGGCGGCAGCAGTGGAGGACCGCGCTCTCGAGCAGGTGCGCCTCGTCCTTGGTCTTCAGCTCGAACGTGGCGACGTAGCGCCAGCCGGGCGGGAAGCACGTGGTGTACGCGCCGTCGTGGAGCCGCCCCCCCAGGTCGCCGGTGTGGCCCACCTTGTGGAGCCGGCCGAGCTCCGGCCGGTCGAGCCAGGGGTGCGTCGCGAGGTACACGCCTGGAGCCGTTTCCATCGGCCGGCAGCCGCCTCCTCCAGTTCGCCGCCAGGCTGGACGTTTGAACGCGGATGGGGGCCGAGAATGGCCGGTGCAGCGCCGGTCGCGGCGACCATCGACGCCCGGGGCCTGGTCGTCCCCCTCGCCGAGTTCAGGGCCCGGCTCGGCGGCAGCCACAAGCTCGCGGCGGTCCTCCGGGCCCTGACCGTCGTCGAGAAGGTCTTCATCCCGAAGCCCTACGGCGCGCCCGAGATCCGGCGAGCGTACGACGTCCGCGACGACAAGCGCACCCTGGTGCTGCCGCGGCGGCTCCGCTCGCGGCTCGAGGGGGCGCGGTGCGCGGACGGCGCGCCGCTGCTCGGCGCGGTGACCGTCCGCCTGGCGGCGACCAGAGCGCTGGCCGCCGACTGCGGCCAGGGCGGCCCCGCCCTCTACCCCTACCAGGCGGCGACGGTGGAGCTCCTCTGCGGCCCGGCCGGCCCGCTGGGCCCCGCCTCGATCGCCCGGGGCGAGGGGTCCGCGTACCTCAGCCTCGACACGGGCCTGGGGAAGTCGCGGATCGCCGGCGCCGTGATCGCGCGCCGGCGGGAGCCCGCCCTCGTGGTCGTCCCCACCTGCGCGATCGCCGACCAGTGGGTCGCCGAGCTCGCGGCCGCGTTCCCGCGCTTGCGCGCGGCGGTCTACCGCAACGTCCTGCGGCGGCCGCCGACCGCCGCGAGCCACGACGCCGTCGTCGTCGTCGTCAACACCTTCCGCGAGAAGGAGCCCGCATTCCTCGCGGGGTTCGGCACGGTGGTCCTCGACGAGGCGCACGAGTACCACAGCCCCTGCAACTGCCGGGCCCTCTGGCTGGCCCAGGCCCGGGCCGTGCTGGGGCTCTCGGCGACGCCCCTCGGCCGCCCTGACGGCCTCGATCGGTTCGTCGTCCACCACCTGGGCGAGCCCTTGCGGCCGACGGGAGTGGAGCTGCCCTCCTTCCGCGGCGAGGTGCGGAAGATCGTCTACACGAGCCACCCGGACCGCGAGGTCGAGGTGCGGACCTCGGCCGGCGCGGTGTCCGCGATCGCGACGATCGCCGCGCTCGCCACCGATCCCGAGCGCCAGCGCCTCATCGCGGTCGAGGTCGCGCGGCTGCTCGGCCGCCACACGGCCGCCGAGGCGGCGGGGGAGGGGCTGGGACCGCGGCCGGCCGCGGCGGCCTGTCCCGGTCGGCCAGCCGGCGAGGTCCGCCGGCACGGGGTTTTCGTGTTCGCGGAGCTCCGCGAGCATCTCATCGCCCTCCGCTCGGCCCTCGCCGAGGCCGTCGGCGAGGCCGAGCTCTTCGCGCCCGAGCTGGACGCGGCTGCGGACGGCCCCCCTTCGGTCAGCGTCCTCCGGGGCGGCGTCCGGAGACAGGAGGTCGAGCGGGCGCAGCGCGCTCGCGTCGTCCTCACCACGTTCGGTTTCAGCCGGCGAGGGATCTCGCTGCGCGAGATGACCGCCATCGTCCTGGCCAGCCCCCGCCGCAACGGCCTCAAGCAGATCACCGGACGGATCCTGCGCCAGGGCTCGGACGAGAGCATCTGCCGCGTCGTGGTCGACGTCGTCGACGCCCGCTCGCCCCTGAAGAAGCAGTTCGGCGAGCGCCGCCGGGTCTACGACGAGCGGCGGTTCCTCGTGACCCAGATCCGGGCGAACTGGGAAGCCTTCGCGCAGCCGGCGCTCCCGGGCGGCGCCCCAGGGCCGGCGCCGGATCTCGTTGTCCAGGGCGCTGGCGCGGCGGGTCCGGCGCCGGATCCCGCGGTCCAGGCGGCCGCGATCCGGGCGGCCTCTGTTACGGTCCCGCTCGCGGGCGCCGCGGAGCCGCCTGCCGCGCCCGGGGGCGGCGCAGGGCCCTGACCGCTCGCCTTCGCGCCCGGCGCCGAGGCGGCGCCTTTGGCCGCCGTTCATAGATGCGGCGCCGAGACCAGCCGAAGCCTGCTCGGACGGAGCGAAAAACGCCGGGCCTCCGCCGCAACGACACGGGCTTCCCTGTCAAGATGACCGAGAAGCTCCGGGCGCTGTACGGGCGCTACGCCGCGGCCCGGGCCAGCCCCGCCGACCCCGAGCACCGCCGGACGGAGCTGCTGCGCTTCTACCAGTACCTGGTGCACGCGACGATGGCCGAGCCCGGCTTCGGCCTCGGCGACGAGGAGCACTGGCGCGGCCTGCTGGTCTGGCACGAGATGGGCCTCGGGAAGACCCGCCTCGGCGCGGCGGTCGCCCTGACCGCGAGCGAGCGCCGGCCGGTCGTGATCCTGCTGCCCCGCAGCCTGCGCGACAACTTCGCGCGGACCGTGCGCGAGGTCGCCGAGGCGCTCGCCGAGCCGGCCGCGCGCGAGACCGCCGGCGCCGCGGCGCTCGCGCGGTTCCGCTTCATCGCCTCCGACGCGTTCAACTCCGCGGCCCAGCTCGAGCGCGCCGGCGGGCTCGACGGCTGCCTCCTGATCGTCGACGAGGCCCACAACTTCTTCCGGGCGATCATCAACTCGGCCGCGGAGACCTCCAACGCCCGCCGGCTGTACGACCGGATCATGATGGCGAAGGACCTGCGCCTCCTCTTCCTCACGGCCTCGCCCGCGGCGAAGCACCCCTTCGAGCTCGTCCCCTGCATGAACATGCTCGCCGGCCGCGACCTCCTGCCGCCGCAGTTCGAGACCTTCAGCAGGCTCTACATCGACGCCGAGCGCCAGCAGGTCCGCAATCGCGCG
>DATLOS010000356.1:0-2010 GCA_035536155.1 Elusimicrobiota bacterium | reverse complement strand
GGCCTGCCGGCCTTCTCCGCCGCGGCGCTCGCCGACATGCGGCTCATCGCGGACTCCGCGCGCCCCCGGCTTCGCTCTTCGCGATCGACGCCTCCGGAGGAGACCCCATGAACCCCGATCCCTACCTCGGCCGCAAGATGAGCGCCCGGGAGGCGCTCGCCCCGATCCGCTCGGGAGCGCGCGTGCTGGTCGGCTCGGGCGCGGCCGAGCCCCAGGAGCTGACCCACGCCTTGGCGGCGCGCGGGACGGAGCTGTGCAACATCGAGGTGCTCCATCTCCTGACCTTGGGCACCGCGCCCTACGCCCAAGCGAAGTACCGGGACTGCTTCCGCCACAACGCCCTCTTCATCGGGCCCAACGTGCGCGACGCGGTGGCGCGGGGCCTGGCGGATTACACGCCCTGCTTCCTCTCCGAGGTCCCCCGCCTCATCCGCTCCGGGCGCATCCCGGTCGACGTCGCCCTCATCGAGGTGACGCCCCCGGAAGGCGGCGTCTGCTCCCTGGGCGTCTCCGTGGACATCGTCAAGGCCGCCGTCGAGGCCGCCGAGTACGTGGTGGCCCAGGTGAACTGCGCCATGCCCTGGACCTTGGGGGATTCCTTCATCAAGGTCTCGGACATCGACGCCTTCGTGGTCAAGGAGGAGCCGATCCTGGAGCTGCCGCGGCCGGAGCCGACCGCGGCGGCGCTGTGGATCGGCCGCTACGTCGCCCGCCTCATCGAGGACGGAGACACCATCCAGGCCGGCATCGGCGCGATACCCGACGCGGTGCTCTCGGCGTTGATGGACAAGAAGGACCTCGGCATCCATTCCGAGATGATCTCGGACGGCGTGCTCGCCCTCTGGCGGGCCGGCAAGATCACCGGCGCGCGCAAGAGCCTGCACCCCGGCAAGATCGTCGCCGGCTTCTGCCTGGGAAGCCGCGCCCTCTACGAGGCGGTCTCCCGCAATCCGACCTTCGAGTTCTATCCCAGCGACTACGTCAACGCGCCCTCGGTGATCGCCAAGAACGAGCGCATGGTGGCGATCAACTCCGCCCTCCAGGTCGACCTCACCGGGCAAGTCGGCGCCGATTCCCTCGGGCACCGCTTCTACAGCGGCGTCGGGGGCCAGGTCGACTTCATCCGCGGCGCCGCCGCCTCGCCCGGCGGCCGGTCGATCATCGCGCTGCCCTCCACGGCCAAGAAGGGGAGTGTCTCCCGCATCGTGCCGGCCATGAGCGAGGGCACCGGGGTCGTGACCTCCCGCGCGGACATCGACTTCGTGGTGACCGAGTACGGCATCGCCAGCCTCAAGGGCAAGACCATCCGCGAGCGCGCGGTGGCGCTGATCCAGGTCGCGCACCCCAAGCACCGCGCCGAGCTCGCGAAGGCGGCCAAGGCCGTGGGCTATCTCGACGAGGGCCACGTCCTGCCGGTCCTGGAGGAGCCGTACCGCGCGGAGCTCGAGGCCAAGCGGCGCTTCGGCGAGGAGGAGGTCTTCTTCCGCCCCATCAAGCCCTCGGACGAGCGCTATCTCAAGGAGCTCTTCTACACCCAGTCGCAGGAGACGACCTACCTGCGCTACGGCATGGCGCTCAAGCGCCTGAGCGAGAAGCAGTTCCAGGAGATGGTCGCCATCGACTACCGCAATTCCATGGCCATCGCCGCTTTCGCCCGCGCGGGCGGGCGCCAGCGCATGATCGCGGTCGCGCGCTACTACGTCCTGCCCGGCTCGAAGTCCGCCGAGGCGGCCTTCACGGTGCACGACGACTTCCAAGGGCTGGGGATCGGGAGGTTCCTCGTCCACTACCTCTCCTGGATCGCCCAAGAGCGGGGCCTCGAGGCCTTCGAGGCGGAGGTCCTCTCCGTCAACGGGCCCATGCGCCGGCTCTTCCGGGAGAGCTTTCGCGGGGCCCGCGAGCGCATCCTGGGGCCGGACGGCGTCCTGATCTCGGTGCGCCTGGCGGAGCGCAAGGGCGCGGGCAATCCCGCGCTCGCGCCCGACCGAGTTGCTAGCATGGCGGTGCCCA
>DATLOS010000355.1:0-10269 GCA_035536155.1 Elusimicrobiota bacterium | reverse complement strand
TAGGCGCGGTGGGTGACGCCGCCGTCGAAGGAGGGGGCGCGGGCCGAGGCGAGCCGCTCGAGGTGCGCGGCGGCCTGGGCCGACTCGCGCAGGGCCTCGACGTCCTTGCGGATCCGCGCCTTGGAGTCGTCGGAGAGCTTGGCGCCGGGGACGTCGGCGATGGTCAGGACGTCGCGAAGCGTCGCGGCCGCCGTCTCCGCCGCGTGGGCGTCGGGTTGGGGCTCGCGGGCCTTCTCCAGCGCCTTGTCGATCATGGGCTGGATCAGCGGCTCGATGAGGGCGGCCTGCGCCTGGGAATCCGGGTCGCGGCGCTCGAGGAAGGCTTGGACGCCGTCCGGCGCGATTCCGGGCTGGTCCATGAGCCGGGCCAAGGCGCCGGCCTGCTGCGGCTCGGGGGCCAGGGCGCCGAGGACGCCGGGCGAGGCCGCGAAGTAGGCGCCCCAGCTCATGGGCGCTCCGGCGGCCGCGGATCGGACGGGCGCCGCGTTCGCCGCGAGGACGGGGCTCGCCAGGCTCGCGCGGATCAGGGCCAGCGACAGAAGGGTGGAAGTGTGCATGGACCTATGGTACTTCACGGCGGGCGCGCGCCCCTGGGCCTTTAGGGCTTCGGCGCGCCGTCTTTCGTCCCATCCCCTTGCCTTGTCGGCTCTCAGACGGCTACGATGTCCCCATGAACATGAATAAATGCTGGCAGGGCCTGCTGTGCGCGTTCGCCGTCCTGGCGTGCGCCTGCTCGGGAAAGACCGAGTCGAAGGCCATCCGCGTCGCGGTGTCCCCGGCCTCTCCGCCCATGCTCTTCGACGACAACGGCAAGACCGTGGGCGTGGATATGGACCTCTGGGACGGCTACGCGAAGGCCCGCGGCAAGGAGTACAAGGTCACGGCCTACGACTGGCAGGGCATGCTGGGCGCGGTCTCGAGCGGCCAGGCCGACGTCGCCTTCTCCGGCATCTCCATCACCGCCAAGCGCAAGGAGGCGATGGACTTCTCCGCGCCCTACTACGACAACGCCTGGCACCTGGTCAGCCTGAAGAAGCGCGGCATCAAGATCGCGTCGCTCGACGAGCTCAAGAAGTACTCGATCGGCTATCCCCGCGGCATGGCCTACAACGACCTCATCAAGAACGAGCTCGAGCCCAAGGGCTACTACTCCTTGAGCAAGGTGAAGCTCTATCCGACCTACAACGAGACGGTGGCCGACCTGCAGAACGGCAACCTCGACCTGGCCTTCATCGAGGAGCCCGTGCTGGCGGACTTCATGAACAAGAAGAAGCTGCCCATCCAGAGCAGCTACTCCTTCACCGGCTTCGACAAGCTCGGCTTCGCCTTCGCCAAGGGCTCGCCGCTGCGCGCGGACTTCGACGCCTACCTCGCCGAGCTCGGCCCGGAAAAGGTGAAGGCGACCGTCGACAAGTGGCTGAACTAGCCGGCATCCTCGCGGTGCTGGGCCGCGGGGCCGCGTACACCGCGGCGGTGACCTTGGCCTGCGCCGCGACGGGGATGTCGGCGGGCCTCGCCGCCGCGGGCCTTCGGCGCTCCGGCGTTGCGCCGCTCGTCTGGGCGGTGGACGCCTTCGCTTACGTCTTCCGCGGCCTGCCGGTGCTGGTCCTCTTGTTCCTCGTCTACTTCGGCCTGCCCGGCCTGGGCTTCTCGCCCTCGCCGATCCTGGCGATGATGCTGAGCCTGGGGCTGATCGCGGGGGCGTACTTGTCGGAGGTGTTCCGCGGCGCCTTCGACTCGGTGGACGCGGGCGAGATCCTGGCGGCCGAGGCGGCGGGGATGACGCGGGTCCAAATCCTCGTCTACATCGAGCTCCCGCAGATGCTGCGCTTCGCCGTGCCCGGGATGCTCAACGAGCTCACCACCATCCTCAAGTACTCGCCCTTCGCCTATACCGTCGGCATCCCGGAGATCACCAAGCGGGCGATGAACCTCGCCTCCACGACCTTGCGCGGCGTCGAGATCTACCTGGCGGCCGGGGTGCTGTACTTCGCCATCTACCGGCTCCTTTCGGAGGGCGTGGCGCGCTTGGAAAGACGCTTCCGCGTCCCGGGCTTCGAGCAGCTGCGCCACGCGGCCTGACATGGCCCTCATCGAGATCCGCGACCTGGTCAAGCGCTACGAGGACGGCCATGAGGCGCTGGCGGGGGTGAACCTCGACGTGGCGGAGGGGGAGGTCAAGGTCGTGATGGGCTCCTCCGGCTGCGGCAAGTCCACCTTGCTGCGCTGCATCAACCGCCTGGTCGAGCCGACCTCGGGCTCGATCCGCATCCGCGGCGAGGACGTGCTCGGCCCCGGGGTGGACAAGCGCGCGCTCCGTCAGAGCATCGGCTTCGTCTTCCAGCAGTTCGCCCTGTACCGCCACCTGACGGTGCTGGGCAACGTGACCTTGGCCCTGCGGCACCTGAAGAAGCTGAGCCGCCCGGCCGCGGAGGAGAAGGCGCTCCACGAGCTGGCGCGCCTCGACATGGCGGGCCACCGCGACCGCTACCCGTCCCAGATCTCCGGCGGCCAGAAGCAGCGCGTCGCCCTGGCCCGCGCCCTGGCGATGGACCCGGCGGTCGTCCTCTTGGACGAGCCCACCTCGGCGCTCGATCCGGTCATGTCGCGGGAGGTGGGCTCGCTCATCGCTCGCCTGCACCGCGAGAAGGTCACGATGCTCTGCGTGACCCACGACCTCACCTTGGCCGAGCGGATCGGCGTGCCGGTGACCTTCATCGACGGCGGGATCGTGCGCAGGGAGGCCGCCCTCGAGGCGCTGGCGGCCGAGAGCGACCCGCGCATCAAGGCTTTCTTCGGCCATTCGAGCGGCGCGGCGTGAGCGCCTCCGCGGCCTTCCTGCGCGACCTCCTCGAGCAGCGTTCCCTGATCCTGGCCGGGCTGTCCCAGACCTTGGAGCTCACCGCGGCGATCAGCGTGAGCGGGCTGCTCGCCGGGATCGTCGTCTTCTACCTGCGCACCTGCCGCGTCGCCTGGGCGCGCCGGGCGACGGAGGCGTATATCTCCTTCTTCATCGGCACGCCGCTGATCGTGCTGCTTTTTCTCATGTACTACGGCTTGCCGCCGTGGGGCCTGCGCATGGCGCCTTTGACTGTCGCGCTCGTCGGCTTCACCTTCAACGTGGGCGCCTACAACGCCGCCTACCTCACCACCGCCTACAACGGCCTCGACGCGGGCGAGCTCGAGGCGGCCCGGGCGCAGGGGTTCTCCGATTTTCAGATCTTCCGCCTGATCGTCCTGCCGCAGGTCCTGCGCCTGTCGGTCCCGGCCTTGACCAACCAGGTCATCGGGAACTTGAAGGACAGTTCCGTCGCCTTCCTCGTCCAATACACCGAGTTCTTCGCCCGGATCCAGGAGCTGGCCTCGACCAACTTCCAGTTCTTCCGCGCCTACGCGCTGGCGGCCGTCGTGTACCTGATATTGGTCTCGGCCGTCGTGCTCGCGGCGCGCCTGCTCGAGCGGCGGCTGGCGATATAGTTTGAGCTTGACGCCGTAGGGCTCGAATGCCAGAATTGGCCGTCATGAGGACGTCATATATTAGGAGCAAGCTCCTCGTCCTCGGCGCGCCGGCCGCCATGCTCATGCTGGCGCCCGGCCGGGCGCGCGCCCAGGACGCGCAGACCGAGGGCCAGCGCCCGTCGCTGGAGCAGCGCCGCGCCGACGAGTCCGTCGCCGCGTCCAACGAGTCCTCCCAGGGCGGCCTCTCCGGCGAGACGGTGACCTACGAGCAGGTTCTCGCCGCGCCCGACAACCCGGACCTGAACTACCGCTACGCGCTGGCGCAGGCCCGCCGCGGCGACCTGAAGGGCGCCTCCGCCACGCTCGAGCGCATGCTGCTGGTCTCCCCGAACCAGGCGCGCATCCGGCTCTTCTACGCCGCGGTCCTCTATCGCCTCGACAACGACGAGGAGGCCCTGCGCCAGCTGGACCGCCTCAAGGCCATGCCGCGCCTGCCCAAGGACGTCTTGGCCGAGGCGTCCCATTACCGCTCTCTGGTCGCTTCGCGCCTCAAGAAGAACCATCTCGCCGGGAGAATCGGCGGGGGCATCCAGTACGACACCAACCGCAACGCCGCGCCGTCCAGCGGCGAGCGTCTCTTCCTGGATATCCCGATCCCGCTCTCGCTGGCCTCGCAGCGACGCGACGACGCCAGCATCGTCGCCATCGGGGGGCTGGATTACCGCCGCGAGCTGGAGGACGGCCCGTCCCTGTTCGCCTCGGGCAGCTACTACCAGGCCGAGCAGACCCTCGTCAAGGCGCTCAACCTCAAGGCCTATTCCGCGTCGGCCGGCGCCGTCTGGCAGCGCGGACGGGACACGCTGACGCCGGCGCTCGTCTTCGACCACATCCAGCTCGCCCAGCAGACCTACCTCCGCGACCGCGGCTTCGACCTGCGCTACGAGCACAAGATCGACCGCAACGGCGACGTCTACGCGCAGGTCCACGACGTCTTCCAGGACTACCTCCCCACCGACGTCGTGCCGATAGCCTCGGACCGCACCGGCATACAGCTCGACGCCACGGTGGGCGGCGACTACGTCGTCGCGCCGACCAACCGCGTCGGCCTGGGCTTCCAGCACGCCTGGAAGCACGCGTCCAACCACATCTACGGCTTCGAGCGGAACGCCCTCCTCCTCAACGACATCTGGCTCCTCGGCAAGGGCACCTTCCTGCTCTCGAGCTTGGGGCTCCAGTTCGACGACTACCGGCAGGTCGACGAGGCCCTGACCGCCCAGGCGCGCCACGACGAGATCCTGCGCGTCGCCGCGACCTACGGCGTGCCGCTCTCGCTGGTCCATCCCGCGCTCAAGGACCTGCTCCTCACCTTCACGTACGAGTACTACCAGGCGATGTCCTCGGTCGAGAACTACGCGTACACCAACAACAAGCTCGGGACGCTCTTGCTGTACAAGTTCGATATCGGCTTTTAGATAATCGGGAGGACCCATGAGACGCTTCTCCGCCGCCGCGCTCTCGCTTCTGCTCGCCGCGCCCGCCGCGGCGCAGGCTCCGTCCGCCTTCGGCGGCGGGCTTTTGCGCATCGGCGCCGCGGGCGGCGTCAGCGGCAAGGTGGTCGCCCAGGAGCCGGGCGCGGCCGTCGGCCGCGTCGTGCAGAGCGGCAAGCCCCTCTACCTCAACGACCACGTCACCACCGACGCGGGCGGGCGCCTGCAGGTGCTGCTGCTCGACGAGACCGTGTTCACGCTCGGCCCCAACAGCGACATGGTCCTCGACACCTTCGTCTATGACCCGTCCACCGGGGCCGGCAAGGTCGCGGCGCGCGTGACGAAAGGGGTATTCCGCTTCGTCACGGGCCGGGTGGCGCAGACCGATCCCGCCCGCATGAAGATCACCCTGCCGAACGGCACCATCGGCGTCCGCGGCACCATCGTCATCGGGGAGGTCGCCTCCGACCGCTCCACCGCCATCCTGCTCGGCCCCGGAGGAAAGGCCAACACCGACGACTCCGCGGGCGCCATCGTGGTGGAGGGCGCGGGGGTCTCCCGCTACGTCAGCAAGCCGGGCCGCGGCGTGACCATCCGCCGCGGCGAGCCGCCCTCCAAGACCCAGAACCTCTCCGGCGAGGCCGACCGCCTGCAGGGCCTGCTCGAGGCGCCGATGGATCCGAAGGGGCAGAGGGCCGACGCCGGCGGCGACGCGGGCCCCGGCCGCCAGTCGGGCGACCACCCGGGCCGCCTCACGCCGAGCGAGGTGCTCGACGGGCAGCTGTTGGCCGGGGACCAGCTCCAGATCCTCAGCCAGACGGCCCAGGACATCCAGATCATCGACAAGGACATCACGCAATGGGAGCAGCTGCCCAAGATCACCCTGGGCATCGACCAGTATAACGGCTCGGGCACGCTGCTCTGCGACGGCTGCACGCAGGCCTCGAGCGCCGACTTCATCTACACGATCAACATCAACTTCACCAACCGCACCATCGGCGGCGGCATCAGCCCCAACTCGTTCATCGAGCTGGATCCGAACGGCACCATGGAGCTCGATCAGACCACGACCAACATCAACGCGGTCCCCTTCGGAAGCGCGGGAAACGCCAAGATCACCTTGAAGGCGTCTGACCTCTCGGACCCCAACTTCGCGGGCACGACGATCACCCTCAAGAACGGCGGCGGCATCATCGCGCGCGACGCCAACGTGACCCTCAAATACGTGGATCCCCTGAACGGCTACGACGTCAAGGGGACGGGCACGGGAAGCCGCGCCGGCGGCAACTAGCGCCGCCCTTCGGCCTCGTCGGGGGGGGCTACTTTTTGGGCGCCTTCGAGTGCGCGCCCTGGAAGTAGCCGCGGTTGTACGCCTCGACCCACTGCGTGCGGCAGTCGCCGTTGGAGTCGGGATCGGACGCCGCGTCGTTGGGCAGGCCGCTCATCGCGGCGCCGGCGCCTTTGCGCGAGGCGAGGTCCAGCGCCGCCTGCGCCTGCTTGCGGCCCACCTCGTAGCCGGCGTGGTAATCGTTGAGGCAGAGCTCGGCCTTCTCTCCCCGGACGTCCGCGCAAGCCGGCCCCGAGTTCTGCGTGGCGCAGCGGCTGCCGGCGTCGAAGCCCTTGGTGAACGCCTCGCTCTTGAAGCGCGGGTCCTCGGTCAGCGGGTCCTTCTTTCGGGCCTCGCCGTCGCCGAGCAGCTTCAAGCCGCCCGCGGCGGGCGCCGAGCCCATGAGCTTGAGCTCCCCGTCGCCGCCCGCGCCCGGCTCCAGGCCCTGCATCTGGCCCAGGAGCCGCTGCTTTGATTCCTCGGCCTTGCGCTCGCGCTCGGCCCTGAGCCGAGCCGCTTCGGCGCGCTGGCGGGCCTCCTCTTGGGCCCTCTGCTGCGCCGCCCGCTGCTTGGCCGCGGGATCGCCGTTGAAGGCGCCGTTGAGCAGGAGCTGGAAGCCCTGCAGCACCATCTGCTGCTGAGGCGTGATGCCGCCTCCGCCTCCGCCTCCGCCCCCGCCGCCGCCCGAGAGGCCGCACGCCTGAGCGCAGGTCCCGCCCGGCGGCAGGCAGCGCCACTCGGTCGCGCACTGGCACATGCCGGCGGTGCCGCAGTCGGGGGTCGCGCCGGCCGGCAGCGCCGAGCAGGCGAGGAGCAGGGCGGCGAGCTTTCGAATCACGGCCTAGAACGCGCCCGACATCGAATTTCTCGCCTTCTTGGCACGCTTTATCCCGATCCCGGTCGATTTCTCGACCGCGGGCTGCTCGACCAAGGCGGCCTTGGCCTTGCCGTCCCATTCGTAGACCTTGTCCTGCGCCTCGCGCGCGTTCGGGGCGTCGGGAACGAGGGCGAGGTAGCGCTTCATCTCCTGGGCGGCGGCGACGTAATCCTGGATCTCGGCCAGGAGGAGCGCGCGGTTGTAGCGGCCCTCGGGCCACCAGGGGGCGATCAGCAGGCCTTCGTAGTAGAGATCGCCGGCGTCGCCGAAGCGCTTTTCGCGGACCGCGGCCTCGGCTTGGATCTTGAAGGCGCGCGCTTCCTCGGGCAGCTCCGGCTTCACCGCGGCCGCGCGGTAGGTCTGGACCGCGGCGTCGAACGCGCCGTGGGCGGCCTGCGCGGCCTGGATCGCCGCGCTCCAGCCGGCCAGGGCGGCGGCCATCCTCTCCTGGACGTCGGCGCCGGCGCAGACTCTCTGCGTCCAAAGGCGGATGCGCCGGTCCGAGTCGAACGAGATCTCGCATCCGCCCACCATGAAGTCGCGGAAGTTGTCGGCGGGAACCCAGACCTTGAAAGGATGCGCGCGGCCCCCGACCAGGCGGAACCCGTCGTTGCGCCAGGCCAGGTTCGCGACCCCGCCGTAGCCCTCGAGCGTACAGCCCCGCGCCACGGCCACGTACTCCTTCCAGACCTGGACGAACTTCTGGCGCGCCTCGGAAACGGGCACGGCCTGCGCCCCGGCGGAGGCCGGCGGCGGGGCATACGGATGCGGCGGCGCCTCGACGCAGCCAGAAAGGAAGGACACGGCGACGGCGCTGAGCGTGAGCGGGAGTAGAGCGTGGCGCATAGTAAGGAAGTCTAGCATGCGCGGAGCGCCGCCGGCCATTTTTCCGTTGCGCCGCCGTCATGGCGGCGCCTCCCGCGCGAGGGGCACCATGGAAGCGACGGATAGGAGGCTCCCATGAAGACCATGATCGCCGGTTTCCTGCTTCTCGCGCTCTGCGGCGCGCCCGAATCCCGGGCCGCGGCGGCCGCGATGGAGCACGGCTCGAGGGCCGTGAAGATGCTCAACGACTCGGCCACGGCCCTGCAAAAGATCGATCCCGACCTGGCGGGGCGGCTGCAGCAGTACGCGACCAAGGAGGCCGCCGAGACGGGCAAGACGGAGATGAAGAACGCGGGCGACGAGAAGGGGGACATCCAGCTCCTGCGCGACTCGGCTTCCGCCCTCAAGAAGACGCGCCCGGACCTCGCCAAGGCCCTCAACCGGTACGCCGACAAGGAGAGCCGGGAGATGCGGCGCTCGGAACGGCGCCGGACGCCCTAGCCCGGACGTCGGCTTGAGTCTTTTTTGATAGAAAGGGTGCACACTGGGGTGGCGGGAGGCGCCCCATGCACGTACTCGGATTTCTCGCGATCGGCGTGGCCGCCGGCTGGCTGGCGGGCAGGTTGATGCACGGCCGCCCCTTCGGGCTGGGAGGCGACTTGGTGGTGGGCGTGATCGGCTCGCTGCTGGGGGGCTACCTCTTCGGCCTGCTCGGGCTGGCCGCCTATGGGACGATCGGCGCCTTCGTCACGGCCGTCGTCGGCGCGATGGTGTTCCTCTATCTGCTCAAGGTCTTCCGCTTGAGGTATCCATGAAACAGGCATTGATTCTTCTTGCCGCCCTGTCGCTGCTCGCGGCAGCGCCCAAAAAGGCGTCCTATGAAGCGCGGGCTCGCCAGGAGTTGGCTTCGATTGGAGCGAAAATCGATCGTCTGGAGGTCCGTGCGCGGGAGAAAGGCGTGGAAGCCCGCCAGCGCATCGCGGCCGACTTGGACCGGCTGCGCGGCAAGAAAGGCGAGGCCGACGGCCTTGTGGAGAAGCTCAAGGGCGCCTCCGAAGAGGCGGGCCGGAAGACGCAGGCCGCGCTGGACCGTGCGATCGACGACTTGAAGCGCGCCTATCGCGATGCCGAGCGCAAATTAGGAGCAAAGAAGTCCTGATTGCGCCGGGAGCTACGCTCTCGCGAGCGCGTGGAAGCACGCGTTGATGAAGGCGAGCACGAACGCGAAGCCCAGCGCCCACCAGAAGCTCGCCACCGAGAAGCCGGGCACGAGAGCGGCGACGAGCATGACCAGGTAGCCCCGGAAAGTCGGGAGTCCCAGTCAAATGGAATTCAAATGTCGGCGGGCGCGTGTCAGGGCCAAGGATGCTTCGGGTAGCGCCGCTGGAGCTCCCGCTTGACCGTCGGGTAAGTGTTTTTCCAGAAGGAACTCAGGTCCTGGGTCTTCTGCACCGTGCGGTAGTTGGGCGCGAGGATATCGAAGGATACCGGCAGGCGGCCCTCGCAGAGGCTCAGCGTCCCGTGCATGCGGATGAAGTCGGCCAGCCGCGCCTGCAGCTCCGCGGGCTGGGACTCGAAATAGGTGAAGCGCGCGGTCCTTCCCGAGGGCAGGACGCGCGTGGCGGGGAGCGTGCGGGCCAGGAACGCCGCAAGCGGCGGGCCGATATAGGCCTCGAGGTGGGGGAGCAGCGGCACCCGCTCGATGTCGGCGAGCTTCGTCTTCCGGCCGCAGACCTCCCCGTAGATCAGGCGCCAATCGTCGGCGTCCATGGCCGGGTAGCCCATGTCCGGGTAGAACTTGCGCATGAGCTGGATGCGCACCAGGAATTGCCGGACCTTGTCGTCCAAGCCGGGATGCGTCAGCTCGCCCGAGGCGAACTTCTCGGCCCAGATCTCGGCCGAGGCCTCGCGGTCGTCCTTTCTCGGGGCGCGGCGGTCGAGGACGAGCCCGCGGAACATCAGCCGCTCCTCGCAGACGACGCGGCGCGCGCGCTCGTCGAGCTCGGAGCTCGCCTTCCAGGCGCACTCGTCCGGGAAGGCGGCCTGCACCGCCTCGGCGGAGCAGGGAAGCTGCAGGTTCACGGCGACCTGGCGGGCTTGGCCCGCGCCCGCGCGCTCGCGGATCTCGAGCGCCAGGATCAAGGGGGGAAGAGGGCCCTTCTCGGCGGCGAGCAGGGCGCCGCGGCCGTTGGCCAGGCGGTAATAGCCGCCTTCCCCCGCCCGCGCGGCGAGGCGGTCGGAGAAGGCGCCCAGCCAGACGCGCTCCAGCGCCCCTTTGGGCGCCGGGCCTTTTG
>DATLOS010000354.1:0-3945 GCA_035536155.1 Elusimicrobiota bacterium | reverse complement strand
CACGCCCTACCAGCAGCAGCTCGACAACGCCAACAAGGCCGGCCAGAACGCGGGCACCCTCAAGATGATCGGGCTGATGCTCATCATCATGGGCATCGGCTTGATCATGACCGGCATCGGCCTCCTCAACTGCACCACCTTCCCCATCGGCCTGGCCTTGATCGGCGCCGGCATGGCGCTGATGATGGTCGGCTTCATCCTTCTGGCGGTCGGCGCCTCCCAGGCCAACCAAGCCAAGAACCAGGGCAACGACATCGGCAACCAGTACGGCCAGCAGGACCAGGGCAACAACATCAACCAGTGCGCCGACGCGCGCTACGCCCAGGCCAACCCCACCTTGTGCTCCAGCGGCCAGGCGCCGATGGACTCCAACGCCGGGCTGGCCGAGCACGCCAACCCGCAGATCTGCGAGCGGCTCAAGGCGGAGATGAACGCCTGCTTCAGCGGCGGCGGCGTGAGCTGCGACTCGAACTACAAGGCGCAGGGCTGCTAAAAAATCTGCAGGTAGCGCCGCACGAAGCGGTAGCTCGCGTCCATCTTGGCCGGGCTCCAGAAATCCTCGTAGACGTGCCACAGGTGCGGGTAGCGCCCGATCCAGCGCTCCTGGATCCGCGCCAGGCGCCCGGTGAGCTCCGAGACGGAGCCCTCGGGCTGGAGGAGCGGCTCGACCTCGATGCGGCACTTGCCGTCCTCGAAGACGGTGAAGGCGGGCAGGATGGGCGCGCCGGCCGATAGCGCGAGGGCGGCCGGGGCGTAGCCCAAGCGCGCCGGGGCGCCGAAGAGCTCCAAGGTCGGCCGGCGCGCCATGTAGTTGACCATGGTCAGGATCACGGCGGCCTCGTTGCGCTTCAGGGCCGCCAGGCACTCCCGCGAGGCGTCGCCCACGCTCAAGAACGAGTCCGCCCAGCCGTGGGGCAGATGGAGCAGCGACGCGCGGCGCAGGACCGGGATGCGCATGGGCACCTCGTGCTGGAAGAGCACCATGAGGGCGTGGGCGAAGAAGCCGAAGTTGGACAGGGCGACGACGACCCCGCGCCCCCGCGCGCGCGCCGCCGCGACGGCGCTCAGCAGCTTGCCGGCCTCGATCCCCCGCGCGAACTCCTCGTCCTCGGGGCGCGAGAGCATGCTGATCAGGAGGCGCGCGTAGAGCGGGATGCTCCGCTCCAGCACGGCCTCGGCCTCGCCGGGATCGCGGCCGGCGAAGGCGAGGATGCGGCGGTAGTTGCCCAGGATCACGCGCCGGCGGGCGGGATGCCGGAAGAAGCCCCAGCGCAGGAGAAGGCGCTCGAGGGCGAAGTCGAGGAGCGGGCGCGGCGCGCGCCGGGCCGCGCGGGCCGCGGTCCCGAAGAAACTCATGCCTCGATGAGGCGGCGCAGGCGCTTGAGCGAGCGCTTCAGGCGCTGCCCGTAGAAGAAGCCGAACGGCAGGATCAAGGTGGCGAGCTCGAGCATGCGGTCGAGGAACATGAGCGTGAGCTCGGCCGAGACCTGGGACTTGTCGTCGTCGAGCGCCTCGATCCGGAAGGAGAGGACCATGTGGAAGGGGGAGAGCTTGCGCTCCTCCTCGGTGCTGGAGAGCTCGAGGGTGGTCGGCGGCGCGGAGGACGTGACTCTCCAGGACATGACCGGGTCCCCGCCGGGGGTGGTGACCTCCACGGGAGCGCCCACGATCATCCCGCGGTCGGCCACCACGCGAAAGCGCGCGCCCCAGCCGGCGAAGGTCTCGCAGAGCTCGCGCAGCGCGCCGGGCTGGGCCAGGCCCTCCCAGACCTGGGCCGCGCTCTTGTTGACGATCTCGCGCGCCTCCATGGGACGCATTTCCGCTATATAACAGGGAAGGCACGGGGGGTCAATGGCCCATTGTCCGGCTCGAGGCGAAATTAGCTAGAATTTTCTACATGGACTTCAAGCTTAGACCCGAGCATCTGGCCATCCAGCAGAAAGTGCGCGAGTTCTGCGAGCGCGAGGTGATGCCCCGCTCCGCGGAGTTCGACAAGCGCGAGGAGTTCCCCTGGGACTTGGTCGCGGGGCTCAAGCGCCTCGGTCTCCTCGGGATCATCTTCCCCAAGAAGTACGGCGGCCAGGAGATGGACACCGTGAGCTACTGCCTCATCTTAGAAGAGCTCGGCCGTGCCGACGCCTCCCTGGCCCTCACCGTCGAGTCCCACAACTCCCTCTGCTCGAACCACATCTTCCTCGCCGGCAACGAGGAGCAGCGCATGAAGTACATCCCGCGCCTGGCCAAGGGCGAGGTCCTGGGCGCCTGGGCGCTCACCGAGCCCGGCGCCGGCTCGGACGCGAACTCGATCCAGACGATCGCCGATTTCGACGGGAAGGTCTGGACGCTCAACGGCTCCAAGACCTTCACCACGCAGGGCAGCGTCGCCGGCACCTACGTGCTCTTCGCCAAGAACGGCGCCGGCGCCCCCGGCGGACCGGGCCTCACCGCCTTCGTCTGCGAGAAGGGCGTGCCCGGCTTGGAAGTCGGCAAGAAGGAGAAGAAGATGGGCATCCGCGCCTCGGATACCGCCCAGCTCCACTTGCGCAACCTGAAGCTCGGGCCCGAGCACGTCCTGGGCACGCCGGGCAAGGCCTTCCGCGACGCCATGCGCGTCCTCGACGGCGGCCGCGTGGGCATCTCCGGCATCGCCATCGGCATCGCCCGCGGCTCCCTCGAAGAGGGCGTGCGCTGGGTCAAGGAGCGCAAGTCCGACTTCGAGATCGGCCCCGAGTTCCCGGGCCTCTCCGGCGCGGGCAAGATCCTGGCCGACATCGCCACCCAGGTCGACGCGGCCCGCCTCCTGGCCCACCGCGCGGCCCTGCTGCTCGACGCCGGGGAGAAGTACTCGAAGGAAGCCTCCATGGCCAAGCTCCTGAGCGGAGATCTCGCCATGAGCGCGCCCACCGCGGTCCTGGACCTCTTCGGCCCCTACGGCGGGAGCATGGACTGCCCGGTGCAGCGCTACTTCCGCGACGCCAAGCTCTACCAGATCGGCGAGGGCTCCAGCCAAGTGCAGGAGCTCATCCTCAGCCGCCACCTCCTCTCCTAGAAATGCCCGAGACGCAGAAAGAGCCGGCGAAGAAGAGCTATTCGGACACGGTCCATCTCCCCAAGACGGACTTCCCGATGAAGGGCGACCTGCCCAAGCGCGAGCCCGGCTGGCTCGCCATGTGGGAGGAGAAGGGCGTCTACCAGCGCATGCTGGGTAAGGCGGAAGGCCGCCCCGCCTTCGTCCTCCACGACGGGCCGCCCTACGCCAACGGCCACACCCACATCGGCCACGCCTTGAACAAGATCCTAAAGGACATGACCGTGAAGTCGCAGGCCCTCATGGGCAAGCGCGCGCCCTACGTGCCGGGCTGGGACTGCCACGGCCTGCCCATCGAGCACGCCCTGCTCAAAGAGAAGAAGATGTCGAAGCGCGGCGTGAAAGACGTCAACGAGTTCCGCGCCGAGGCCCGCGCTTTCGCCCAGCGCTTCATCGACATCCAGCGCGACGAGTTCCGCCGCATGGGCGTGCTGGGCGACTGGACGCGCCCCTACACCACGATGTCCAAGGAGTACGAGGCCGCGATCGTCGGCGCCTTCCGCCGCCTCTACGCCGAGGGCTACATCTACCGCGGGCTCAAGGCCGTGACCTGGTGCGTCACCTGCGAGACCGCCTTGGCGGAGGCCGAGGTCGAGTACAAGGACAAGACCTCGCCGTCGGTGTACGTGGCGCTCCCCGTCAAGTCCTTCGACCACGAGGCGGTGATGGCGCAAAACGACATGCGCCTCATGGACGTCCTCCAGAACGCGGGCGCGGCCGTCCTCGTCTGGACGACGACGCCCTGGACCTTGCCCGCCAACATGGCCGTGGCCTTCAACCCCGCCTTCACCTACGCGCTGGTCCGGGCGAAGGGGCCCTTCGGCGAGCGCGTCCTCTTCGTCGCCGAGGCCCGGCTC
>DATLOS010000353.1:0-2514 GCA_035536155.1 Elusimicrobiota bacterium | reverse complement strand
GCGAGCCGGCAGAGAGCGGCGCCGGCGCGCCGCGCGCCGCCCGCGAGACCGGCGGGTTCCCCGAGCAGCGGCCGACGATCGTCGAGCGCGTCGAGATGGCGCCCGAGCAGTACCGGCGGTACCTGCTCGAGCGCGAGCAGGAGGAGGCCGAGGGGGGGCGGGGCGACGGCCCCCCCGCGGCGGGCCTCCCGTCGACGCCGCCGCTCGCGCTGCCGGGGAGCGAGCGGCGCGCGATGCGCTCCTACTACGTCAAGTCCCGGTCGACGAGCCTCTTCGCCCCGCCCCGCCAGTGGGCGCACCTGCCGGTCGCGGCGATGCCCGACGAGGCGTTCACGCCCGAGACCGGCCCGAAGCTCGCGCTGATCGCCGACCGCGCCGCCGCCGCGCCGGGGCCGGTCCTGATCTACTCGCAGTTCGTCAAGAGCGGCCTCGAGCCCTGCGCCCGCTTCCTGCGCCTGAGAGGCTTCCTGCCGCTCTCGCTCGCGGCCCGGCCCGCGGGCGCCAAGGCCACCAAGGCCGCCAAGGCCGCGGCTTCGGGCCCGGTCGGCGCGGAGGCCGCAGATACAGAGCCGGCTGGCGCGGAGGTCGCGGCCCCGGACCTGGCCGGCGCGGGGGCTGCGGGCTCGGACCTGGCCGGCGCGGGGGCTGCGCCGAAGGATCTGGCCGGCGCGGGGGCCGCGGATACGGAGCTGGCCGGCGAGCCGCGCTCCGCTGTCGAGGGGGCCGGAGCCGACACGGAACCGGCGGCCGCCGAGCCTACGCCCGCGGGCGACCAAAAAGCCGCCCCCCGGTACGCGATCATCTCGGGCAAGGTCGACCCGGAGACGCGCGCGGCCATCGTCGCTGCGCAGACCTCGCCCGCGAACCACCACGGCGCCGTCCTCAAGGCGATCCTCGTCTCGAAGACCGGCGCGGAGGGGCTCGACCTGAAGTACATCCGCGAGACCCTCCAGGCCGAGAGCTACTGGGACCGGGCGCGCGACGACCAGGTCGCCGCGCGCGGCGTGCGGCTGGGGAGCCACGACGCGCTCCCTCCGGCCGAGCGGGAGGTCCAGCCCCGCCTGTACCTGGCGGTCGCCAACCGCCGGATGTGGGAGCTCATGCTGGAGAGCGACCGCGAGACCCTCAGCATCGACGAGAGCTTCCACGCCCGGGCCGCGGCCGTCTTCGAGCTGGTCAGCGACTTCCGGCGCCTCCTCGCCGAGGTGAGCATCGAGTGCTCCCTCTTCGGCTTCGGCGCCTGCCGGACGTGCGCGCCCACCGGCGCGCCGCTGTTCCTCGACGACCCCGCCGCCTCCCTGCAGCTCCCCGACCCGTGCGCCGAGCGCCGCGTGACCGAGGTGCGCGCCGCGAGCGTCGAGCTCGACGGCGCCACCTTCTTTTACGCCCCCGACCCCGAGCACCCCGGGCACCTGGCGTTCTTCGAGCTCCGGCCGGAGCTCGGCGGCCACGCGCGGCTCGAGCTCTCGGACGCCCGCCTCGCGGCCCTCGAGCGGGCCGTGGCCGCGCTCGGCGCCGCTGCCTAGGCCGGATCCGCCGGCAGGTTCACGCCCGGCGCCAGGTGCGCGCCGTCGAGGAGCAGCACGCCGGCGAACAGGGGCGGCGGCGCGCAGAGCACGCCGCCGTTGAACACGAAGGCGCCGGGGCCGAACCGCGCCGTGTAGCGCTCGGCCGCGCGCTTGAGGCCCTTCCGGACGATCGGGTGGTCGACGGCCGGCTGGTTTTTCGCGTCCAGCCAGGCGACCGGCCGGCCGTTGATCGCGGCCGGCGCGGTCAGCAGGAAGTCGGGCGTCAGGTCGGCCCCGCCGGGGGCGGCCCTCAGCTCCGCCTCGGTCCGGAACGCGAAGCCCCGGCGCCGGAGCTCCGCGCCGACCGCGTCCTCGAAGGCCTGCGACGCCTCCCTGATCTGCCGCTCGTTCTGCGGCGAGCCCTGGTCGGCCTCGAGCGCCGCGGGCAGCTCCGCCGCGAGCTGGCCCAGGCCGGGCGGGAGCCGCGAAGGGTCGCGGAGCGCGGCGCGGACGGCGCCCACGTCCAGGCCCTCCTCAACGAGGCGCTGCCGCGCGACGGACAGGGGCGGCAGACGGTACGTCGCCGCGAGGGCCAGGAGCCGGCGGCCTTGCCGCGTCTCGGCCGCCAGCTGCGCCCCGAAGCGCTGCGCGCGGGTCCCGGCGCGCTGGATCGCTTGAGAGACCTCGAGGCGGCGCAGGGCCACCAGCTGGCCGGCGTCGAAGGGCGCGCGGTGCGCCGCGCTGAGGCGCGCGGCCTCGGCCGCGTATGCCGGCGCGTCGGCGGCCCGCACCGGCGCAAAACCGGGCTGCGCGCGCACGAAGCTGAGCGCGTCGGCCACCAGGCCCGCGGGGAGACAGCCCGGCGTCGGCCACTGCGAGTCGAGCCCCGGCGGCCCGGCGCCCGGGCGCCCGCTCTGGGCGGGGCGGTCTCCAGGCGCCCCGCCCACGGCGCGGCGGCCGGGACCGCCCGCGACCGGAGCGCGCGCGAAAGCCAACAGAAAGGCCA
>DATLOS010000352.1:0-4069 GCA_035536155.1 Elusimicrobiota bacterium | reverse complement strand
GCCGACGCCGCCTCGCGGCGGGTCGCGGCGCACCTCGCGCAGGTGCGCGAGGCCCGCCGGCGTCTGGAAGAGGGCGAGCAGGCGGGGCCGGCGCTCTACCTCGCCGCGCGCCGCAATGCGGTCGCCGGCCTCGCGCAGCCTCTCCCGGATCCGGCGAGGCCCGCGCCACCCCCGCCACGCGCCCGCGACGCGGGCCCGGCGGCTCCGGCCGCTCCGGCGGGCGCCCGTCTGCTGCCCGTCGCCCGTCTGCCGCCCGTCCTCGCCGACCTGGACCAACTGATCACAGAGACCTTCCTGCTGGCCGCCAACACCCCCATGGCGGTGGGCGCCGGCTGGGTCGTGTTGGACCCCGAGTGGGCGGAAGTCCTCGCCCTGTTCGGACCCGGGGCGCCCGGCGCCCCCCTTGTCGACCTGGAGGTCGCCGGGCTCGCGAACCGGCGCCTCGGCGAGCTGGTCGCGACCCGCCAGGCCGCGGCCCGCGAGGCGCCGACGCCCGCGGCCGCGGCCGCGACGTACGTCGGCCTCGCGACCCAGGCGACCAGCGACGCGCAGAACGTCCACGACGTGAGCGTCCTGGCCTTCCAGGCCGCGGTCGTGCGCCGCCTCGAAGCCGACCAGGCCCTCCTCGACCTGCCCGACCTCGCGGCGGTCAGGGCGTGGCTCGACGCCGAGGGCGCGTCGCTCTCGGAGGGGCGGCCCGGGCGCCTCGAGGACGTGCGGAGCGTCGTCGAGCGTGTCGGCCAGGAGACGCGCGTCGTCGCGCTCGGCACGACCGACGCCGAGTGCCTGCGCCGGGTGTGGCTCCGGACCAGCGACCCGCGGAACGCCGAGCGCCGCGCGGCGCTGCGCCAGGCGCTCTTCGACGGCCTCGCGGACGCCTGGGAGGAGAAGCCGGGCCAGGCGCGCCAGATCGTCTGCGTCAACGGGCGGGTCTCGCGCATCCTCGGCGCGCTCGTCCTCCTCGACTGGGACGAGCGGAACTGGGAGACCTGCCGCCTGGAGCAGCTCAAGGCCGACATCTTCCGGCGGGCGCTCGGCGTGATCGCCGCGGAGGCCGAGCGCGCCGCCGGCAGCGCCGACCCCGCGGCACGGCTCGCGGGGCGGGCGCTCCTCGCGCGCACCCCAGAGGAGTTCGCGGCCGTCGGCCCAGTGCCCGAGGACGCCGAGACGGCCCTGGCGGCCCGGACGCGGGAGGCGATCGGCGCGGACGTCGACGCCTTCGTCCGCGAGCTCGAGGCTCGCGGCGCCGGCAAGGCCATCCCGCCGCACCTGCTCGAGGCGGTCAAGACCGAGGCGCAAGCCGCGGTCGTCTGAGCGCGTTTGAACAGGGGGCGCGCGGGGATGGCCGCGTCTCGACGCCCCCGCGGCCTGCCCTTGGACGCGAATCCCGTCCCCGGCCCCGCGCGCGCGGCGGCCGTACCCCGCCCCCCTCCGCGCGCCGCGGCCGCGCCTCGGCCTCCCCCGCGTGCCGCGGTCGCGCCCCGGGTCCTTCACTGCGCCCAGCTCGCGGGCTTCGATGGCCCCGCAGTGTATGTCGGCCCGCCAGCCGCCGCGCCGCCGGGCGTCCCGAGCGCGGCCCGGTTCGCCAGCCCGTTCCGGCGGGGGTGTCCCCTGGAGCGACGGCGGCGCTACAAGGAGCTCCTGGCGCGCTGCCCGGGGCTCGCGAGCGCCGCCCGGCAGCAGCTACGAGGCCTGAGCCTCGCCTGCTGGTGCCCGCCGCAGCCCTGCCACGCCGACATCCTCCTCGACGCCGCGCGGCCGCGGCTCGCGCTCTTGGAGCCGGGGCGCGGGGCGCCAAGGTACGCCTCCCCGGCTATGACAACTCTTCGGTGCGCGCTCGACGCCGCCGGAGCCGGGATCCCCGATTCGGCTGGACCCGCAGCCGAGTGCGCGATCTGCGGCCTCGGCTCGGTCGTCGCAGGAACGTGCGACTTCTGCGGCCTGGACGCGGGGGCGGGCAGAGAGCCCGCCGCGGGCGCGGAGCCCGGCGCGGGGCCGGATGCCGGCACGGACGCTGCTGAGGAGCCAGCCGCTCCGTATACGACCTCGGTCTGGCCGGCGCCGACGTCGGCCGACCCTTTTTGGTTGGGCCGGCCCCCTTCGGCCCGCCCGCCGCCCCCGCCGGCGCCGCCTGAGTGCTCGCTCGAGCGCCTGGAGCCCGCCTACCTGAGCGCCTCGATCCGCGGCGCGTATGCTTCGCTGGAGCCGGGGTCGCTGACGCTGGCGCAGGCGCGGCAGGCCTTCGCGGAACAGAAAGGGTTCTTCGACGCGGAGAGCCTCCTGCTGGTCAGCCGCGGCCTCGAGGGCCCGGTCTTCGTCGCCGACGGCGAGCTGTACTCGCGCGAGCAGCTCTGCGAGCTGTTCCTCTTCGCCGACATGGGCGTCGCGCCCGAGACCGTGTTCGCGCGCCAAGAGGTCGGCGTCTTCGCCGCGGGCAAGGACGACCTCGATTACGTCGCGCGCGACGCCGGCGACGCCCGAGGGTTCGCGCCGGCGCTCGACGTGCTCCAGGGCCGGACGCGCGTCCCCCTAAAGGTCGTCGCCACGCGGGTGTTCGTCGGCCGGGAGGCCTGGAGCGAGTTCAAGGCCGTCCAGGCTCTCATGCGCGGCCTCGTCGTCGTCGCCGCCGGGCGCCGCGACACGCCGGCGCTCGGGCCGCCGAGCGGCCCCTTCGCCGGCGTCCTGGCCGCCCTCATGCCGGCCCAACGCGGGGCGCTCGCCTGGTCCGGGCCGGCGAGAATTGAACCAGCTGCGGCGCCGTAAATGGCGGAGGAAAAAAAGGCGGTATCTGAGCTCGTAGGCCGGCTCGAAGCCGTTCTGCGGGCGACGCCGGACCAGACGGCGGTCCAGCTCGCAAAGGCCGTGAGCGGCGTGACCAAACAGCAGGTCCAGAAGGCGCTGTACGGCAACGGCCCGTTCGAGAGCCGCGGCACGCCGCCCCGATGGAGGCTGAGGCCGCAAGCCCCGCGCTGTCTGGGGGGCTGCAACGCCACAGCGCGGGTGCGGATCGGCGGGACCTGCTTCCATTTCAGCGCCACGCCGAACGACGAAGCCCTCCAGGCCGTGCTGCGGGCCGTCAGGCTGTTCGACTCGGGCGCGGTCGTCGGCGACGGGGGCGAGCTGGGCCGGCGCCTCGCCCTGCTCGCCCAAGGGGGCGAGCCGTCAGGCGAGCTGAGCCGGCCCGCCTAGAGCAGCGAGCCGGCGAGCGCGTCGCCGAACGGGCCGTCGGTCCGGAACTCGGCGGCCGGGCTGACCGGCCGCGCGGAACAGGGGGCGCGTCGCAGGGCGGGCGACGGCTCCGCGGCGAGCGGCTCGAGGAACCCGGGCTCGCCGGGCTGGAGCTCGAACATGCTCCGCCGGCGGCACAGCTCCGGGCCGAGGTAGCGGTCCCCCCACGCCCGGACCCGCGACGTCCTGCCGAGGCCCACGTAGGGGCTCAGCTCTCGGCGGAGCTCGGCGACCTCGGGGGTGCCTGCGCCCCGGGCGAGGGACACGCGCGACGGCGGCGAGAACGGCGGGCAGCTGACGGTGCCGCCCGCGGCGCGGGCGTCGACCACGGCGTACTCGGCCGCGGGGCCGGCGCAGACGTCGGCCGTCCGCGGCACGAAGGCGCTTTTTGCGCCCCGGCGGGCGCAGGCGGCGAGGATCACCAGCGCGAGGACGAGGGCCGCCAGAGCGAGTTCGCGCATCTATCGGCGCGGAGAAGCTTACGCGCAGGGCCGGGCGGCCCTGGCGGCCGGGGCGCGCGGCGCCGCCTCGGCCCACGGCGCCGCGCCCCAGGGGCCGACGGGCGGCGTGCCGGTGTAGGCGAGGTACGGCCGGGTCGGCTCCTCGCGGCTGAAGGGGGTGTAGAAGCCGGCGCGCGCCGGGGCCAAGGCCCAGAGGGCCGCGCCGGCGAGCAGCACGAGACAGGCGGCGGCGGCGAGCGCGAGCGCCGTGCGGTCCATGTATGGGGCGCCGGATTCTAGGCGCCCTGGAGGACCCGCAAGGCCGCGGCCTCGACGCCCGCGGCGGCCGAGCGCTCGGCCGCGGCCGGGCGGCCCGCGGCCCGGCAACAGGCGCCCGGCTC
>DATLOS010000351.1:0-15302 GCA_035536155.1 Elusimicrobiota bacterium | reverse complement strand
CTCTGGCGAGCGAGGGTTGGGCCCTGCTGGAGCGGCGGCGCTACGACGAGGGCATCGCGGCGGTGTCGCGGGCCGCGGCGCTCGAGCCGGGGCGCGCCTGGGAGCACGCCGGCTGGCCGCGGGACGCGCGCGACGGCGGCGCGCGGAGCCTGCGCCTGCGCGCCCTCGCCGGCCTGAAGGCCCGCTCGGGACCCGTGGTCCACTATTTCCGCGCGCGCATCCTGCGCGGGCTCGGACGCGAGGACGAAGCGCTGTCCGAGCTGGAGAAGGCGCGTCCGCTTTTCAAGAGCTGTACCTGGGCGCTGGAGTGCGCCGCGGGGGAGCTTCTGGTCGAGATCGGGCGCCTGGGAGCGGCGCGGGCGAGCTTTGAGCGTGCGGCGGCGCTCAACCCTCGGCACGCCCGCGCGCGGGCTTGGCGGGGAGAGGTCCTCTATTGGCTGGGGCGGGCGCAAGCCGCGGCTCGGGAATTCGACGCGGCGGTCCGCGCGGAGCCCGAAGCGGCGTGGGCGCACGCTTGGCGCGGCCAGTTCCTGCTTTGGACGGGGCGCTACGGCGAGGCCCGGCGGGCGCTGGATCGGGCTCTCGCCCTCGATCCGCGCAACGCCTGGGCGCGGGCCTGGCGCGGCGCCGCCGAGGCGCTCGCGGGCGATCCCAAGGAGGGGCTGCGGGATATCGAAACGGCGATCCGCCTCGATCCCGGCGACGTGGAGGCGCGGATCTGGCGCGGAGAGCTCCTGGCCCGGGCCGGCCGGACCGCGGAGGCCTTGCGCGAGCTGTCCGTCGCGCGCAGGCGCGGCCCCGACCGCCCTTGGCTCTACGCCGTGAGCGCCTGGGCGCGCGGCCTCCGCGGGGACGAGCGGGGGATGAACCGCGAGCTGGCCGAGGCCCGCCGCCTGGCGCCGGAGGTGTTCGCCGCGGCGGCGGACGTCGCCGGCCTGGAGCGCATCTTCGCCGCGGCGAAGGGCAACCGCACCTATCGGAGGCTCGGATGAGCCTCGGCCCCGCGATGGAGTCGATGGTGGTCGGCCTCGATCAGCTCACCTCGGTCGATGCCAAGCATTGGGGCGGCTACGCGATCTGGAAGACGCCGGGATACGATCCTCGGCGGCTGGATGGAATCGTCGGCCGTCTCGACAGGCGGATCGCGCGCGACGGCGCGGACTTCCGCGCGTTGGCCCTGCGCGGCCGGGCGCGCCGGATCCTCGGCGACGCCGCGGGCGCGCGGGCCGACCTCGCGCGGGCGCTTCGGCTCTCGCCGCGGGACGCCTACGCGCGGGCCTGTCTGGCCGAGCTCAAGCGCTCGATCGGCGACAAGACGTGGCGCGTCGAGTTCTCCAAGGCCGAGGGCTCGCTCTGGACCTGCATCTGGCGGGCCTCGTGGCTCCTCCTCGACGGGCATTGGACCCAGGCGGGCGAGGATCTCGCCCGCGCCCGCGCGCTCGGCGGCGAGTCGCCGCTTCTCGAGATCCTCTGCGGGGTGCACGCCGTGCGGAATGGGCGGACGGGCGAGGCCCGGGACCGCTTCACCCGCGCCGCCGCGCTCGATCCGGGCTGTCCCGGCGCCTGGGTGATGCGCGGCCAGGCGCGCCTGGCCTTGCGCGACGCCGCGGGCGCGCGCGAGGATTTCGAGCGCGCCATCCGCGTCGACCACGACTGCAAGGTGGCCTACTACGCTTTCTTGGGCCGCGGCGACCTTCCCGACGACGCGCAGGGCCTGGCCGCCGCGAGCCGGGGCGTGGCGGCGAATCCGCGCGAAGCCTGGGCCTACGCCCTGCGGGGCGAGCTGCTGCGCATGCCCAACCTCGCCCGCTACGACCAGGCCGTCGCCGACCTGCGCCGGGCGGTATCGCTCAGCCCTCGAAGCGCGTGGCTCCACGCCTTCCTGGGCCGCGCGCTCGGCAACACCGGCTCGGCGCGCGAGGGCCTGGCCTCGATCGACCGCGCCATCGCTTTGGACCCGGACTGCGCCTGGCTCTACGCCTGGCGCGGCGAGGCCTTGAGGAAGGCCGGCGCCGACGCCGAGGCGCTGCGCGATCTCTCCCGCGCCGTCGAGCTCGGCCCGCGCTACGTCTACGGCTTCGCTTGGCGCGGCGGGCTCCACCGCCAACTGGGCCGGGAGCGCGAGGCGCTGGCCGATCTCGACCGCGCTCTCGATCTCAACCCCTGGTACGACGTCGCATACAGCCAACGGGCTTCCGCGCGCCTGGCCCTCGGCGACGCCGGGGCGGTGGGCGACATGACCTTGGCCGCGCGCCTCAATCCCAAGCACGCCTGGGTGCAGGGCGCCGCCGGGGACCCGGAACAGGCCGCGCGGACGTTGCGCCGCCTGGATGCGCTCGTTCGAAAGGCGCCGAAGGACGCCTGGACGGCGGCCTGGCGCGGCGAGACCCGGCTTAAGCTCGGAGACGCCGCGGGCGCGCTGGACGACTTGGACCGCGCGATCCGTCTCGTCGCCGGGCTCGCTTGGGCTTGGGCTTGGCGGGGCGAGGCGCGGGTGCGGGCCGGCCGCTTCCCCGAGGCGCTGGCGGACCTGGAGCGGGCCGTGGCCCTCGACCCCGAGCACGCGCGTCCCTGGGCCTGGCGCGGCGCGGCGCTGTTTCGGCTGGGCCGCTTCCGGGAGGCGATCGCCTCCTTGAACGAGTCCATCCGGCTCGACGCGAAGTCCGCCTGGGCCTTCGGCTGGCGCGGCGAGGCCAAGCTGCGTTCCGGCGACGCGGCGGGCGCCGCGAGGGATCTCGACCGGGCCTTGGCCTTGGACCGGCGCTACGTCGAGGCGTACCTCTGGCGCGCCGAAGCGCGGCTCGCCCTGGATGCGCTGCCGGAGGCCCTCGAGGACGTCGAGCGATCGCTCAAGCTCAAGCCCGAGCAGCCGATGGCTCTCGTGACGAGGGCGCTGATCCGCCAGAAGCAGGGAGACGCGCTCGGCCAGCTGCTCGACTTCGCGCGGGCGCTCGCCCTCTCGCCCGGCCTCCTCGATGCGGGCGTGCGGGACGGCCTGCGCAAGGACCTCCTGCGGGCCGCGGCCGAGGCTTTCGAGTCGAAGCGCGAGGAGCGCGCCCGCGAGACGCTCGAGGCCATTTTCGGCTTCGCGCCGGACTGCGCCGAGGCGCGCGTCCTCTCCTGCGCGCTCGAGAGGCGCGAGGGCGGCGCGGCTCTCGCCGAGCTCGACAAGGCCCGCGCCCGCAACGAGTACGGGGTGTGGTGCTACCTGACCGGACGCGCGCGGACCTGGGACGAGCTCTGGACGGAGTTCGAGCGCGGCCCCGGCCCGCTCGGCCAACGGCGCATCGTCGGTCCCGAGGACTATCGGCGGATGCGCGAGGCCCTCGATGAGCTGATGGGGGGCGGAGCCCGGGTCCCGGCCTGGGCGTATCGCTGGCGCGGCGAGGCGCGGCTCAAGGCGGGCGATTGGCGGGGCGGCGTGTCAGATCTC
Source organism: Elusimicrobiota bacterium (assembly GCA_035536155.1). Taxonomy (GTDB): domain Bacteria; phylum Elusimicrobiota; class Elusimicrobia; order UBA1565; family UBA1565; genus DATLOS01. The sequence goes on along the minus strand of DATLOS010000351.1, from coordinate 11,869 downwards.
TCCCTCGCCCTGAAGCGGGAGCCTCGCGACGCGAAGGCGTTGACTTGGCGGGGCGAAGGTCGCTACCGTCTGGGAGATTTGAAGCGCGCTCTGGCGGACTTCGACGCCGCGACCCGCCTCCGGCCGGACGACGCGCCTCTTCTCGCCTGGAAAGGCCAGCTCAAGCTGTGGATGGGCCGCTACGACGACGCGGGCCGGGACCTCGATCGCGCCTTGAGGCTCGATCCCTCCTTTGCCTGGAGCCACGGCTGGAAAGGCGCATCCCGCCTTCTGAGCGGCGACGCGCAAGGCGCGCTCCTCCACCTGGATCGGGCCGTCGAGCTCGATGCGCGCGATCTGGAGGCGCGGATTTGGCGGGCCGAGGCGAGCGCCCGGCTCGGCGCGCCGGAGCGGGCGCTGGGCGATCTGGATTTTGTCCTCCGCCTTTCGCCCGAGCAGTTCTGGGCCCGCTTGAACCGCTTCCTCGCGAACCGTGCCCTCGGCCGGAAGGCCGACGCGCGCCGCGACTGGGAAGAGGCCTCGCGGATGGGACGCCTGTCTCGGTCGGCGGCTGATCTGGACGGCGCCGCTCGGATAGCCGAGCGCCTTTTGCGCGATGCGCGCGGGAACCGCACCGTACCGCCAATGGGGAAACCACATGAATGACCTTCGACGAATCGAGCGCGAGTTCAAGGCCGCGGGCTGGGGCGGGAAGGCCGCCGGGCTGCCTCCGCTCCTTAATATGGAGCAGAAGTACCTGTTCCCGTACGCCTTGCCGATGGGTCAGCAGTACGAAGCGGCCTCGCTCGAGCCCGCGCTCCAGGGCCTCGACGCCTTCTTGAAGCGCCGGCCGAGACACGCGCGGGCCTTGGCCCTGCGCGGGCGCCTGCGCCGCATGCGCGGAGCGCGGGAGCGGGCGCTGGCCGACCTCGATCTCTCCATCGAAGTCGACGCCGGCGACGCCGAGGCGCTGGCCTGGCGCGGCGAGCTCCTGGTGCGCATGGGCCGCCACGATCTCGGGATGGGGGACATCGCCGCCGCCCTTCGGGCCGATCCCAAGAACGCCTGGGCCGCAGTCTGGGCCGCGGTGGGCCAGCTTTCCCGGAACGAATCCGACGCCGCGCGCGAGTCTTTGGCCGCGGCGCTTCTCGCGGATTCGAAGTCGGTCGCGGCGCTCCTCCTGCGCGGACGCATGCTCCTCGACGAGAAGAAGCCGGCCGAGGCCGAGGCGGATTTCGCCAAGGCCGCCCGGCTCGATCCCGCCTGCTGCGGCGCCCACCTCCTGCGGGGCCGGGCGCTCGCCGCGGTTGGGGACGTCTCCGGCGCGGCGGCGGCTTTCGCGGCGGCGACCCGCCTCGATCCGGACGCCAAGGCGTTCTACGGGATACTCGTCTCGGGCGACGGGATGCTCGGCAACGACGCCGCGGGGCTGGATGCCCTGAACCGCTTCCTCGCCAAGCACGGCAAGCGCGGCTGGGCTCTCGCCCTGCGCGGCGATCTCCTGCGCACTCCGGCCTTCGGCCAGATCGAGCGGGGCATCCGCGACTTGGAGCAGGCGGCGCGCCTCGAGCCGAGGACGCCGTGGATCCGCGCCTGCCTCGGCCGCGCCCGCGTCCAGTCGACCGAGCTGGAGCGGGGAATGAAGGACCTCGACGCCGCGGTCCGGCTTGATCCCGGCTGCGGCTGGCTCGCGATGTGGCACGGGGAGGCCAACCGGCGCCTCAAGCGCTTTCCGGAGGCGCTCAAGGACTTCGCGCGGGCGGCGCGCCTCGCGCCGGGCCTGGCGCAGGCCCGGCTCTGGCAGGGCCGCGTCGAATGCGAGAACAAGCGCTGGGAAAAGGGCGTCCTCGAGTTCGGCCGCGCGGTCGCCCTCGACCCCGCCTACGGCTTCGCCTACGCCAAGCGCGGCGAGGCGCTGATGGCTCTCGGCCGCCTTCCCGAGGCCGTGGCCGATTTCGACCGCGCCTTGAACCTCAAGCTGCCGAACAACCGCGAGTGGGTGCTCGGCCTGCGCTCCCGCGCCAAGTTCTCCTCGGGCGACTACGTGGGCGCCTTGGAGGACCTGCGCCGCGCGATCCGCCTCGACATCAAGCAGGCCTGGTTCCCGCTCGAGTACGGCGCGGCCGCCGTCGATCCCAAGAGCTGGGAGGTGCTCGAGTCCTTGAACGAGGCGCTCCAGCAGGGCCCCGACATCGGCGGGCTCTACGCTTGGCGCGGGGCCGTGCGCCTCTCCCTCGACCGCCTGCGGGAAGGCGAGGCGGACCTGGACCTCGCGGTGCGCCTCGAGCCCGCCCACGCCTGGGCCCGCGGCTGGCGCGGCCGGGTGCGCTGGCAGACGGGACGGTCCGACGAGGCGGCGCGGGACCTGGACGAGGCCCTCCGCCTCGACGCCGCCTGCGTATGGCTGTGGTGGTGGCGGGCCGAGCTGCGGCTCAGCCGGGGCGACTTCGCCGGCGCGGTCGCCGACGCCGACGCGGCGCTGGCCCTTTGGCCGCGCAGCGCGGGCGCGTTCTATTGCCGCGGCTCGGCGCGGCACCGCCTGGGAGACCTCGCGGGCGCGCGCCAGGACCTCGACCGGGCCATCGGGCTCGACCATCGCTACATGCTGGCCTACGTGAGCCGCGGGATGCTGCGCGGCGACGCCAAGGACGTCGAGGGCCAGCTCCTCGACTTTCGCCACGCCGCCCAGCTGGCGCCGGAGCTCTTCCGCAGGAAGGCCGAGGAGCTGCGCGGCCAGGCGGAGGGGGGCGAGGTGGAGGAGGCGCTGCGCGCGCTCATGACCCCCGACCCGTCGCCCAAGTCCGCCGCATGATCACCGCCGTCCGCTGCGGGGCCTGGGCGCTTTTCGCGGTCCTGTGGGCCGCGTTCACCCGCTCCGACTACCGCTGGAACAAGATCCGCAACCGTTCCATCGCCTGGGGCCTGCTCGCGGGCGCCGCCGCGTACGGCGCGTTCGCGGTCGGGACCTGGCTGGGAAAGGGCAGCTACTTCTTCTGGGACTTCTATCCCGCGGCGCTCGCGCACGTCGCGGTCGCCTGGGCCGTCGCCGTCGCGTTCTGGGCGCTCAAGATCTGGCCCGCCGGCGACGCGAAGCTCTTCGCCATGCTCTCCGTCCTCTTCCCGATCATGGACCCGCTCAGCCCGCTCCTGCCGGCCCGCGCCGTGCTGGTCGCGCTCATGAACATATTCATCCCGGCCGCCGTGTTCATCGTTCTTTGGGCCTTTCATTGGCTCTGGAAGACGCGCTTCGTCAAGCGTTGGGAGTTCGCCCGGTCGTTGGGGCTCTCGCGCTGGCTCGCGCGTCAAAGGGAAGGTCTCGGCGCGTCGCCGCTGGGCGACGCGTTCGCCGCGGCGTCGGGGCGGCTGCGCGGAAAACCGGGCGAGTCCGCCTGGCTGGCCCTGGAGTGGGCCGCTTTCTTCGTCGCGGCGGGGCTCTTCCTGACCGCCCTCTCGACGCGCTACGGCGCCCGGCCTTGGACCGGGCTGGCCCTGTGCGCCTTCTCGTTCTTCATCTGGCGGGGGCTGAGCGCGCTCTTGGGCGCCCGGGCGCTGTCCGTCGCGCTGTTCGCCGGAGCGGGGGTCTTCTGGCGCCTCCACCCCGAGTTCCCTTGGGGCGCCGCCGCGCGCAACGCCGTCCACCTCATGGTGTTCGGCACGGCGGTCGGGGCCGGCGTGAAAGCCATGGTCGCCTGGGCTAAAGGAGGGCGGGGCGCGCTCTGGCTGCTCTTGTCTTTGCCCCTGCTCGCCGGCCTGGCGGGGCCTTTCGTCCGCGTCTCCTTCGGCCAGCTTCTCTTCGGCGCCTTCCTGGGCCTGGGCTTGGCGGCCGTGCTCATCCAGATCAAGGAGGACCCTTACGATTGGCGGGCGAGGGACATCCAGCCTTACCTCGTCCTCGCCCCGTCGTCGGTGGAGCTCCTGCGCGGCGACGAGCGCTTCTTCGAGGAGCATTTCTCCACGCGCTATCCGGACGGCCTGACGCCCGAGCAGGCGAAGGCGCTCAAGGGCTGGTGCGCGCGCCGGTCGGTCGAGCGCGTGGCGATGCAGCGGACGCTCTCTTTCGCTTTCTGGATCTTCAGCGGGTTCTTCCTGACCGGAGTGCTCCGGCGCGACCTGCTCAGCTTCGTCGTGCATTAGCGGTATAATGGCGGAAATGGAGGGTTTCATGAACAAGACATCGTGGCGGGCGCTGGCGGCGTGCGCGGCGCTCTTCGCCCTGTGCGCGGGGGCGTTCGCCCAGGACCAGGGCTCCGACGCCGGCCCGGGCGGCGAGGCGGCCAAGCAGGCGATGATCAAGAAGGCCGCCGAGATGTACCGGAAAGGCGGCGACGAGGGACCCGACCCGGCGAGCGAGACCGAGCACTACGCCCGCAACCTGAGCCTGACCGAGCAGCAGCGCGCCGACGTCCTCAAGATCCTCGAGGACCGCCGCAAGATCTTCCGGGAGAGCGCGAAGGTCCGCCGCGAGTTCAAGGAGGAGACCGAGAAGCTCCACCAGAGGATCCTCGCGATGAACGAGAAGGTGCGCCAGGCCGGCGTGCGCATCGACGCCAAGCAGAAGCAGGCGCTCGGGCAGATCCGCGCGCTCCTCACGAAGGACCAGCAGTCCCGCTTCGACATGATGGAGAAGGAGCGGGCCCGCATGGAGGCCGAGTTCCGCGAGCGGCAGATCGAGAACTACCGGCGCGAGCATCCGGGCGAGGGCCCGCACGACGGGCAGGGCGATCCCATGCAGAACCTCCCCGAGGAGCCCAAGAAGTGACCTCGAGGCCGCAGCCCGACGAGGAGCTCGCCCAGGCCCGGGACGCGCGCCTCGCGATGCAGGAGGAGATGTTCCTGCGCGACCCGAAGAACGGGCCGGACGTGCGCCTCGAGCTCGAGCACCTGATGCGCAACCTCTCCCTGGACGAGAAGCAGGCGGAGTCGGCGCGCGGCGTCCTGACCTCGCACAAGGAGCTCTTCCGCAAGCACGCGCAGGCGCGCAAGGAGTTTCGGGCCAAGACCCTCGAGCTCCATCGCGCCATCGAGCGCCGCAACCGCGAGTTCGCGGTGGAGCTGCGCCGCATGGAGGAGGACGAGGCCGCCTGGCGCGGCCGCATCCGCCGCCTCCTGCGCGCCGATCAGCAGGAGCGCTTCGACGCCATGATGAAGGAGCGCGACCGTCTTGAGAAGGAGTGGCGGCGCCGTATCGCCGAGCGCGGCGAAGGCGGCGCTACCGTGGCAGAGACAGCTCTCTAAGAACCCACACCCGCTCTGCCTTCGCGGCGGCGGCGGAACGCAGGAGCGGCAAAGCCGCGCAGACGGCGAAGAGGGCGTGGAAGGGCGCGTGCGGCACTTGGTAGACGCGCAGGACGTTGTCGAGCGCGCCCAGCGCCGTCCCGAAGGCGATTCGCCCCTTGCGGCTCGAGGGCGTGGTCATCGGATCGGTGATCATGAAGAAGGTGAAGAGCTGGAAGGCCGCGCCGGTCATCGGCGCCACGACCGATAGGAACGGCTTCCTCATCCAGACGCTGCGCACGACGACTCCGGCGAAAAACGACGCCGCGTAGGTCCAGGAGACGTCCAGGCGGCTCGCCCGGTAGGCGGTGAACGCGCCGAGGGCGGCCACGAGGCACATGCCGGCCGCCGAGCCTCCCCAGCGCCCGGCCACCACGGAGACGTGCTCGCCGAAGAAGAGCAGGCCGAGCACGATCCCGAAATTGTTGGGGTTGAAGATATGCCGGCCCTCGGAGCGGACGAAGTGCTTCGAGAGGATCGAGAGGGCGGCGACCAGCGCGTAAGGCCAGACGTCGGGCGAGTCGCAGAGGAGCAGGACGCCCATGGACGTGACCAGGCCGCTCACCGGGAGCACGTTCAGCTTTTTATAGAAGCGCAGAAGAAGCCAGTCCAGCCCCAGGCAGACGGCCAGGCCGGCCAGCCATTGCGCGGGCCTGCGGCTGAAGCCCGGCGAGCTCAGCGCGTAGACGACAAAGCTGAAGAGGTAGGCGAGGATCAGCCAGCGCGGATCGCGCCAGCCCGGGACCACCAGCGGCTTCCTCTCATTTGCCATCGGCGGAGGGCTCCTGGATCACGTGGTAGCGGTCGAGCGCGAGGGCAGGCAAGGTCTGCCGGCGGCCGCTCGGCCACAGGATCGAGACCGACTCGAGGACGGCGTCCTTGCCCAGGCCGAAGTGCAGGCGCTCGTCGGACTGGCTCATGAAGCCGTTCAGGGGCTGCTGCTGGCGGCGCAAAGCGCGGCCCTTCAGGCGGACCTCGACCTCGGCGCCGAGGGCGTCCTTGTTGCTGCGCGTGCCGACCAGCTTGAAGCCGATCCAATGGTTCGCGTTGCGGCGCTCGTTGCGGTAGAAGCGCGCCGGCTGGCCCTGGGTCGCCTCCAGCAAGCTCAGGCTGCCGGAGTCGTCGTAATCGATCGCGGCCAGCGCGCGCCCGTCCGAGACGTCGTCCTTCATGCCGGTCTTGTCGGTCACGTCCTCGAAGCGCGCGCCGCGGTTGAGGAAGAGGCACTTCTTCTGATAGCCCGACATCGAGGCGTCGCCCATCGTCGGCCAGTTGCGGGTGTCCTCGAGGACGGCGCCGGTCGAGCTGCCGATGGTGGACATGGCGAACCAATAGTTCTTATTGGGGTTGGCGGAGATGAAGCCGTTGGACACGACCAGATCCTGGCGACCGTCGTCGTCGAGGTCCAGGAATTTCGCCCCCCAAGACCAGCCGCACTGGGAGACGCGGCGCTCGCGCGCGACGTTGACGAGCTTGCGCTCCTTCGGGGACCACTTCCAGAGCATGTTCTCGCCGAGCTTGTACATCGGCTCGTAGATGTTGGTCACGTACACGGCGGGATTTCCGTCGTTGTCGACGTCGGCGATCTCGGCGCTCATCCCGTTCTTGCTGTACTTGTCGGCGATCGTCGAGGAGGCGTCGACGAACTTCCCGCCGCCCTCGTTGAAGTAGAGGCGGTCCGAGTTGTAGTCGGTGGCGAGGTAGAGATCGGGGCGGCCGGTGCCGCGGAAGTCGTAGGCCCCGAGGGCCATGGTCCAGCCGGGGCTGGTGATCCCCAGGCTCCCGGGAACGCGGGAGAACGTCCCGTCGCGGTTGTTGTGGTAGACCGCGATCGGCCCGCCGTTGTCGGCGGCCACCAGGCTGTTCTGCATGAACTTGAAGGTCGCGGGCTTGTGGAAGTCGACGGGCTTGAAGTAGTCCGCGATGATCAGGTCCAGGAATCCGTCGTTATCGTAGTCCACCGCGGCTACGGCGAAGGCCAGGCCGCAGTGGTCGACGCCCGCCTTCTTCGTGACGTCGACGAACTTCCCGCCCACGTTCCTATATAGGCTGCTGCATTGGGACGTGGTCAGCAGCATGTCCTTCTTGCCGTCGTTGTCGTAGTCGAAGAAGACCGCCCGCAGGCTCACCCGGTCCTTGTTCACGTCGGTGATCCCGGAGCCGTCGCCGACCTCGGAGAACGTCCCGTTCCCGTTGTTGCGGAAGAGGCGGTTCTTCGAGCCGACCTCCATGTTCGTCAGGTAGACGTCGGGCCGGCCGTCGTCGTCGAAATCGACGACCGCGGCGCTGGCGCCGGCCGAGGTCAGCCATGGGGCCACGTTCTTGATCGAGGGATGCGGCTTGAAGAGGAGGTGGGGATGGACGATGCCGACGGCGCGGGCCGACTCCACCAGGTCGAAGCCGAGGTCGTTATCCTTCTTTACCCGAGGAGCGGGCTTCGGGGAGGCGGGCGCCGGCGGCGTCGTCGCCGGCTTGTCCGGAAGCGCGGCTACGGCGTCTTGCGTCGCGGAGCGGGGAGCGGGGCGGCGATGGTTGCGGGCGTAGCCGAAGCCAAAGACGAGGGTCGCTACGATCAGGCCCACAAGGCGCTCTCGTCGGAAGGCCACGCCTGAGCATATAACTTCGAGCCGGGCTCCGACCAGTCGAAATGCTAGCATCGCCCCGTGCGGCTAGGGCCGATCCTGCTGTGCGCGGCGCTCGTCGGCGCGGGCGCCTCCTCCTCCCGGGCCGAGGACTGCCTGGCCTTGCTCGAGGGCTCGCTGCGCTCGGGCGATACGCGCGTTCTCAAGTGCTTCGCCAAGGGCGCGACCTGGCGGGACGAGTCCGGCCTGCGCGCGAGCAAGAACGCCGTGAAATCGGGGCTCAAGGCGCTCCTGGAGAACCATCCGAAGCTTCCCGAGAAGGGCCTGCGGACGGTCCCCGTCTCGACGGGGACGCTGCTCGTCGGCCCGTATTGGGACGACGATATCGGGCGCCGCTACGGCGCGTTCTCCATCGATTCGTCGAGCGGGATGTGGACGTCGCTTCGCTTGTATCAGGGAGCGAGACCGTGGCCCGAGACTCCGGCCGACGGCGGCGCCGGGCCCGACGCCACGGCGCTCGCGAAAGGCGTCGAAGCCTTCAACCTGAGCTTCTCCACCGGGAACGTGGCGGGCTGGCTCTCCTTCTGGCGTCCCGACGCGACCTTCGTCTCCATCATCGGCCCCTTCGTCGGGCCCGAGGTGAGGACCTTCTTTCAGAACCAGATCGAGCGCTACGAGGCGCCGAAGTTCACGGTCGACCGCGATCTCACGTCGCCGGGCACCGGCGGGACCCTGATCGAAGGCGCGATCCGCGCCCGCTGCCGCTCGAACGGCAATCCGTTCGCGCTGCCTTTCGTGATGCTGATCCGCTACAAGGATCACAAGACCTGCTACGTCTACGAGGCCTTCACCGTCCACGACGACGGCTGCGGGCCGTTTTGGACCTTCCCGCGCTAAGCCAGAGCGGCCGCAAATAAGGATCGGCGCGCCGCAGGCCTTTCGCGCCGGCGAGGGTGAACCGGTCCCGGACTTCAGCCGGGATGCGCTCCCTGTCCACGGCGGCCTGATCCTTCTTTCCCAGCGCCAAGTGAACCAGCGCTCGGTTGGCCAGCGCGAACGGCGAGGTCGGCTCGAGGGCCACGGCCGCGTCCAGGTCGGCCAGAGCCTCCTTCGGGCGTCCCGCGAGCCGCCGGGCCTCCCCGCGCCAAGTGAGCGCTTCGCAGTCCCGGGGATTGAGGCGGATGGCCGCGTCGAGGTCCTCGAGGGCTCCCGGCAGGCCGAGCAGGAGGCGGGCGGCGCCGCGCCAGCAGAAGGCGAAAGGCGCGCCGCCGGACGTTCCGGCGTCCGCGTCGGTCAGGGCCCGCCGATAGTCGCCCAACCACAGCCGCAGCTCCCCTCGCCAAGCGAGCGCCTGGGCGCGCTCGAGACCGCGCGCCGCGGCGATCGCGCGATCCATCTCTCGGAGCGCGTCGCGGCGGCGGCCCTCGCAGAGGAGGGCCTCGGCCGAGAAAGCCCGGGCCTTCCAGAACGCGGGCCGGCGCGCGAGGGCGGCGGCGAACTCTTTGCGCGCCGCGGCGTATTTCCCCGCGTGCAGGAGCAGGCGGCCTCGCAGGAACCGAGCGAAGGCGTAGCGCGCGGGCAGGCGGCTGAAGGGCTCGGCGGCGGTCAGGGCGGCGTCGGGGTCCCGCAGAGCCGATAGGAGCGCGGCGCGGAGAACGACCGGCCAAGGCCCGGGGCGTCCGCCGGGCAGCCGGGCCAGGAGCCGGTTCAGCGCGTCGGGGTCGGCGCCCAGCGAGCCGAAGGGCTGGAGCAGGAACTCGAGGTCGGCGGGCGCGGGGTCGTCGGCGAGAATCCGCTCGCACTCTCGAAAGGCGGCGGGCAAATCTCCGCAGGCCAGCGCCGCCGACGCCCGCGCGGGCCCGGAAGCCTCCCGCCAGTGGCGCCGCGCCAGCGTACGCGACTCCCGGACGCGGCCGCGGGCCGCCGCGAGCTCGGAGAGGAGGAGGCCGGCGCGCGGCGAGCCCAGGGCGGCCGCCGAGCGGAGCGGCTCCCGGGCCTCCTCCGGCTTTCCCGCGGCGACGAGGGCCTCGCCCAAGAGGAGGGCCGCGTTCGCATCCCGCGGCCTCAGGCCGCGCTCCTCGCGCAGGAGGACCAGCGCTTCGTCCCCGCGGCCGAGGGCCCGGCGCAGCTCGGCCAGGCAGGCGCGCGCGCCGGGGAGGGCGGGATCGAGCTCGAGGGCGCGGGCGCAGGCGGCCTCGCCCGCGGCGCACTCGCCGCGCCGCCAATGGAGGAGCGCCAGGCAGAAGCGGGCCTTCGCGTCGCCGGGGTCCAGCGCGAGGGCCTCGCGGAGGGCGGTCTCGGCCTGGGCGGTCTTCCCGCGCGAGAGCAGGCACTCGCCCAGGCCGATGAGGGGCGCCGCCGCCCGGGGAGACGAGCGCGCCGCCCGGCGGAACGCCTCCTCGGCGTCGCCCAGCCGCCCGGCGGCGCGCTCGGCGACGGCGAGCCAGAGCCAGGCGCGGCCGTCGCAGGGAGCGAGGCGGACCGCCGGCCTCAGGGCGCGGCGCGCCTCGGCGAGCTTGCCGCGCGCGATCAGGCACTCGCCCAGGCCCAAGTCGGCGCGGGGGCGGGCCGCGGGAAAGCGCCGCGCCTTCCGATAGGCGGCGCAGGCCGCGTCCAGCTCGCGGCTGCGATGGTGCTCGAGCGCCCGCTCCAGCAGGGCCTGGGCGCCCGGCGAAGGCATCAGCCCCGGCTCGCGGCCAGCGCGAGCTCGCCCACGCCCAGCACGGCCCGGACGCCGAGGCCGTCGCCGGAGGCGGAGGGGAAGTCGTTGGCGAGGCGGCCCAAGGCGTGGAGCGCCCGCAGGCGCGGCCGCGCGGAGGCCGGAAACAGCAGGCGGATCGCGCCGAGGGCGCAGACGGCGTAGACGCCGGCATCCTTCGGGACGCTGGCCCAGCCCAGGTCGCAGAGGCCCGAGCCGAGGAGGATCCGGGCGCCCGAGCGCAGCCCGCGCAGACGCGCCCGCCCGATAGCTAGGACCACGTCGGCGCGGCCGTGGACGCCCGCGGCGGAGGCGCGCCCGCGGAGCATGAGCACGCGCAGAGGCCCTTCGACGTCTCTCGCGCGCGCCGCTCCGTAGAGGACCGACGCCTGCACCGGCGCGCGGCGCGAGCGCACCTGGACGCTGCCGCAGCCGACGGCCGCCCGGACGAAGAGGCCCGCGGGCGCCTCGATGACGACGCGGGCGCGGCGGGCGGGCTTCAGCGCGCCCAGCCCCTTTCGGCCGGCCTTGACCGCGAGCACGCCGTTCTCGATGGAAGCCGAGAAATCGGAGGAAGGCAGGGCCCGCGACAGCTCCGCGCGCACCCGCACCGTCCCGGACTCCCGGGCGCGGACCAGGACGGATCCGCGCGGCACCTCGACGTCCAGTCCTCGGAGCCCCTCGGCGGGAAACTCCCGCTCGATCACTGCTGCTGGTCCCCGCCGGAGCCCTGGCCTTCGCCCGGGCCTTGGTCGCCCTGCTGCTGGAGCATGCCTTTGTACTGCTCGGGGATGTAGGGTGAGGCCATGCAGACCTCGCGGTTCGCGGGGAGCGTGCAGAATTGGATGCAGGCCTCCATGGTCTTGCAGCCGCCCGGGCCCGAGTAGCCCTCGGGAATCTCGTCGCCGAGCTTGTAGGGCTTGTTGTTGTCCGCTACGCCGGACTCCTTGAAGCAGCTCTCGACGACGGCGCCGTCCTCCGGGCTCAGGTCGACGACCCCGCGCTTGAGCTTGGCGAAGGTCTTCGCGTCCACGCCGTCCTCCAGGCATTTCCATACGCGGGAGGACGCGGTGCGCAGGGCTTCCTGCATCTTGTCGCCGCCCCCGCCTCCTTTTCGGGCGAAGGAGTTGCACTCCGCCACGTGCGCGGGGTCGGCGCAGTATTGGTGGCATTCCTCGTTGTTCTTGCAGCCGCCGGGGCCGCCCTCTTGAGGGGGCTCCGCGGGCTTGGGCGGCGGCGCGGCCGGGGGCGCGACGATCAGGGGCGTCGCAGGCAGGGCCGGAAACGCGGCGGGGTCCAAAGCGCCGGGCTTCGCCGCCGGCGCGGGAGCGGCGGG
>DATLOS010000350.1:0-2337 GCA_035536155.1 Elusimicrobiota bacterium | reverse complement strand
TGGCGTGGGCGAAGGTCAGGGCCGAGGACTGGGTCGGCGCCCGGAACGCGACCGACATCCTGCTCCTCGTGGCGCCCGAGTCGCCGCTGGCGCCGGAGGCGCAGATCCTCCAGGGGCCCCTGCTCCTCAAGCTGAAGCGCTTCAAGGAAGCCAGCGACACCTACAACGGCGTGATCGGCACCTACGCGCCGGTGCGCGACGAGATCGACCGGATGCTCGCCGTGCAGAAGGACCCGGTCGCCTACTTCGACAACCTCCTCGCCCGGAACGAGAAGACGCTGGACGTCAACACGCTGCTGCCCCCGCTGGCGCTGAAGTGGGCGAGCGCCCAGGAGGACGTGGAACAGGCGCTCCGCGTCGTCGGCGCGCTCGAGGGCGGGAAGAAGGGCGTCACCGATGGCCGGGCCATCGCCGACCGGATCCTCAAGGCGCTCGACGAGCGCGGCGCCGAGGCGTTCCCCTCGCTGCAGGAAGGAACCACCCGCGCCGAGGCGGTGGCCAACGGGCTCGCCTCCGCCGAGGCCACGCTCGACGCCGCCGAGGTCGAGGCGCTCGACCCGCTGCTCGGCCACGACGAGAAGATCGAGCTCGGGCGCATCCAGGCGAACCTCGCCTCCGGCCGCTCCCGGCTCGGCGCGCTCCCCTCCACCCCCGCCGAGGTCTCGGCCCGCCGAGGCCGCATGCAGGGCCGGATGGACGCCATGGACCGCGAGGCGTTCCGGCTCGGCACCGAGCTGGACAGCATGCGCGCGATGCTGGTCGCCACGCAGAAGTGGGTGGCGGACACCCGCGCCCAGCGCCGCGACGGTCCGGACGACGAGAAGCAGTTCACCGAGCGGCTGATGTCGGAGCAGCGCTCGCTGAAGGCCCTGGAGCAGGAGGTGGGTCGGCTCCGGGGAGAGGTCGTCGCCCAGCGCGGACTGGTGGACACCACCATCGGCGGAGAGGACGCCATCCGCAAGGAGATGGCCCAGGCCTCCTCGTCGATGCGGGGCATCCTCTCCGGCGTGGAGCCCCGCGCCAGCGGGGAAGGCGCGGCGTTCGTCTCCCGGACCCGTGACCTCCGCACGCAGCTCGCCGCGCTCCAGCAGCGGACGGCCGCCGCGCAGGCCGCGCTCAACGAGCGAGTCCGCCTGAAGGGCGCGGAGATCCGCGAGAAGGTGGTGGCCGAGGCCAGGCTGCTCGACGGCTACGGCAAGGACGTGGGTACCGTCTCCGGCGACGCGCAGCAGCTCGTGGGCCGCATGGCCTACGACAGCTTCCGGCGCGTGCGGCGCCAGTTCTACGATCTGGTCCTCAAGGCCGACGTGGGGGTGGTGGACACCGCCTTCACCCGGAAGCAAAGCCAGACCAGCGACATCCAGAAGGTCGCCTCGCAGAAGGAAGAGGAGCTGCGGGCGCTGGACGAGGATTTCCAACCGGTCCTCAAGGACGTCGACTGATGCTCGGGGCACTGGTCATCGCCCTGGCGGTCGCGGCCAGCCCGCCCGCGTCGACCAAGGGAAAGAGCAAAAAGCCGGCGGCGACCAAGAAGGCACCGGCCGACGCGAGCCCCGAGCCGGCGAGCGCCCCGCCCGTCCCCACCGCCGCCACTCCCGAGAAGCGCGACGTCCAGCCTGGCCAGAAGCCGAAGCTGGGCATGGAGCGCATGGGGCGCACCCCGGAGGAGCAGAAGCAGCTCGACGACCTCCAGGAGATGCTCCGCGCCTACGAGGACGAGTCGCGCGAGTTCAAGCACGACGTCCAGCTGCTGGTGGAGAAGAAGTACGAGGAGAAGCGCAGCGACCTCGCCGCGAGCTACGAGAAGGTGATCCGCGACCTGGAGGTGGGCGAGCGCAAGGACCGGCTCGACGCCATCGCCCAGTTCGAGGAGTTCCTGCAGCGCTACCCGGACGAGCCCCGCTACACGCCGGACGTGATGTTCCGGCTGGCCGAGCTCTACTACGAGCGCAGCGCGGACGATCAGGCCGTCGCCATGCGCGCCTACGAGGACCAGCTCAAGCGCATGGACCCCGCGAGCAGCGCTGCGCCCCCGCCCGAGCCGGCGGTGGACTTCCGGCCCTCCATCGCCCTCTACCGGCAGCTGCTGGAGCGGTTCCCGAAGTTCAAGTTCAACGACGCGACCACCTACCTCCTCGGCTACTGCCTCGAGAAGCAGAACGACTTCGAGGGCGCCCAGCAGGCGTACCACGACGACATCGACGACTACCCGAAGAGCAAGTTCGTCACCGAGGCCTGGGTCCGCATCGGCGAGTACTACTTCGACGACTACGACGACCCGGACGCGCTCCCCCAGGCGGCGGTTGCCTACGAGCACGCCATCAAGGACACGAAGAG
>DATLOS010000349.1:0-2729 GCA_035536155.1 Elusimicrobiota bacterium | reverse complement strand
AGCAGCTCCCCCGCTACGCCTCCGCCGTCGCGATCGAGGGCTCGACCGTCCTGTTCCTGTACCGCTCCAAGCTCGAGGAGATCCTCCACTACCACCCCCGCATCGGGGTCTCGATCATGACCCACCTGGCCCGGCTCCTCTCCGCCCGCCTGCGCCGGGTCGCGCTGCCCGCCGACTCCGTCCTCGCGGCCGGCGCCGAGGGATGATCACCCTCGAGCGCGAGCGGCGCGCTCCGCAGCCTCCCTCCGCCTCGGCGCTGCTCCTCCTCGCCGCTTTCGTGTACCTCGTCTACCAGGTCCACGAGGTCCTCGTCCCTTTCGCCCTGAGCTTCGCGCTGGCCTATCTCGTGAACCCGGTGCTCAACCACTTCCAAGCGCGCGGCCTCAAGCGCGACCACCTGGTCCTGGCCATCTACCTGGTCATCGCGGTCACGATCACCGCGACGGCGAACTGGATCCTGCCGGCGCTGACCAACGAGTTCTCCCTCCTCCAGAACAAGATCCCCGCGTACTTCAAGCAAGCCCAGGAGATCATGCACTCCTTCCAGCTCCAGGCCGCGCGCCATCTCCCCTTCGGCCAGAGCATCGTGGAGAGCTGGAGCCTGAAGCTCTACGACCCGCTGGTGGAGCAGCTGCCCAAGCTCCCGTCCTACATCCTCGGGCTGTTTCCCCTTTTCTCGCTTCTGTTCCTGGTGCCCTTCATCTCCTTTTATCTGATGGCCGACACCGACAACATCCTCCAGGACGCCATCCAGTTCTGCCCCAGCCGCCAGGTGGAGCAGGCACTCCACATCATCAGCGAGGTGGACACGTCCTTGGGCAACTACGTGCGCGGCATCCTCATCATCGTCCTGGCCCTCGGCGCCACCTCCTATATAGGGCTGAAGGCGCTGGGCGTGGACTACGCCCTGGCCGTCGCCACCTTGGCCGGCATCTCCAGCCTGATCCCCTACCTGGGGGCCGTTCTCGGCGCGGTGGTGGGCGCCTTGGTCGCCTTCTTCCAGTTCGACAATTGGTCCGCGCCGCTACGGGTCGTGCTCCTGTTCGCGCTGATCCGGCTCGCCGACGAGGCGCTCCTGCAGCCGCTGGTCTCCAAGCACGCGGTCCGCCTGCACCCCCTCCTGTACCTGCTCTCCCTGATGGTGGGCGGCAAGCTCTTCGGCTTCGTGGGCCTGATCTTCGCCGTCCCCGCCGCCTGCGTGATCAAGGCGCTCCTGCGCGTCGCCTGGGACTGGTACGTGAGCGAGTCGCGCGGGCCCATGTCCTCCGTCGACGCGACCGTCCCGTACTGCTAGCCGAAAGCCGGCCTGCCGCGCGCCCCCCGAAGGCCGAGACAAACTGCCTTGGCGGGGACGCTCGGCTTTGAGCGAGGCGTGCGGCAGGCCGGCTTTCGGCGGGATTAGCGGGAGCGCGTCAGGCGCCGGAGAGGTGCGCGCGCAGCTTCTCGAGGACGTCCTTGGGAAGGCGCGCGGGCTTCCAGCGCTCGTCGAGGACGGCGTGCCGCGTGAACCCGCGCGCCACGGCCTTGCCCGTGGCCTTGTCGAAGAGCTCGCTCTGGAAGCAGACGCTGGCCGGGCCCATATACGAGACCCGCGTGCGCAGCTCGAGGACGTCGTCGTAGCGGCAGGACGCCAGGTACTCGCAGCGCGCCTCCACGGCGGGCATGAAGATGTGGCGCTTCGCCTCGAGGTCGTGGTAGCTCACGCCCAGGGAGCGCATGAGCTCGGTGCGGCCCTGCTCGAAGAAC
This sequence comes from Elusimicrobiota bacterium, assembly GCA_035536155.1. Classification (GTDB taxonomy): domain Bacteria; phylum Elusimicrobiota; class Elusimicrobia; order UBA1565; family UBA1565; genus DATLOS01. The sequence goes on along the minus strand of DATLOS010000349.1, from coordinate 983 downwards.
TTGAGGTAGTTGGCGTAGTACACGATGCCCAGCCGGTCGGTGTCCGCGTAGCTCACGCGCAGCTCCATGGCGTAGGCCTTGGATTGCGCGCCGGCGGCGGCGGGACGAGCTTTCGCGGCGGGGGCCCCGTTCGCGGCGGCCTTGGGTGCGGTCGCGGCCCGCGGCAGGGCCGGCTTCGGAGCCGCGGCGGAGGGCGCCGCGCCCGGTTTCGGCGCGGCCGCGGGGGCGGGAGCCGGCGCGGGCGCCGGAGCGCCGTCGCCGCCCAGGATCTTGCCGAGGACGTTCTGCATCTGGCCCACGCTCGCCGGCTTCTTGAGGAAGTAGGTGTTCGGCGTCGAGCGCACCTTGCCCTTGACCTGCTCCACGGTCACGCCCGTCAGGAAGAGGATCGGCAGCTTGGCGGTGTCGGTCGAGGCGCGCAGCCGCTCGTAGACGCCGGGGCCGCCGCCGGCGGGCATCTGGAAATCCAGGATGATGAGATCGGGGTGGGACTGGTGGGCCTGGAACACGCCCTGCAGTCCGTCGTAGGCCGCGGCCACCTTGAAGCCGAGGCTCTCCAGGCCTTCCTTGAGAGTGCTGACCAGGACCTGGTCGTCGTCGATGATGAGGATGCTCTTTTCGGGCATCTCAGCCGTGGTTGGGCCCTAAGGCCTCCAGGATTCGGGCGCGCAAGGCGTCGACTCCGCAGGGCTTGCGCAGGAAGGAGCGCACGTTGGGCTCCCGGGTGAACATGTCCTGCGTCGACGGGTCGAACTGGCTCGCCGTCAGGACCACGATGGGGATTTTGCGGGTCTCCATGTCGCCCTGGAGGTGGCGGAGCATCTCCACGCCCGAAATCTTCGGCATCATCACGTCGAGAAGGATGACGTCCGGCTTGGCCTCGTGCGCGAGCTTGATGCCTTCCTGGCCGTCCCCGGCCTTGAGGACCTCGAACTCCCCGCCGAAGACCATCTCCACGAGCTCGGTGAAGGCCGAGTTGTCGT
>DATLOS010000348.1:0-6700 GCA_035536155.1 Elusimicrobiota bacterium | reverse complement strand
CGCCCATGGTCTCCATGGCCGGGTAGTCGGGCACGCCCTGCGTCTTCAGATACTCGACGAGCGCGCCGATCTCCGTGGTAGAGACGAAGCAGCCCTGCACGCGCGCCGGGTCCTGGCCCGGGGCGAGATACAAGGTGTCGCCCTTGCCGAGCAGGGCCTCCGCGCCGACGGTGTCCAAGATGACCTTGGAGTCCACCTTCGAGGCCACGCGCATCGCGATCCGGGAGGGCAGGTTCGCCTTGATCACGCCCGTCACCACGTCGACCGAGGGGCGCTGGGTGGCGAGCACCAGATGGATGCCGACCGCGCGCGCCATCTGGGTCAGCCGCTGGATCGAGTCCTCGACCACGTCCCGGGCGACCACCATCAGGTCGGCCAGCTCGTCGATGACGACGACGATGTGGAACTCCTTGGGCTCGCCCTTGCGCTCGGCTTCCTTGTTGAACGCGGCGATGTCGCGGACCTTGTAGAGCTGGAACTTCTCGTAGCGCCGCTCCATGACCGTGACCAGCGCCTTGAGCGAGGCCGAGGCCTGCTTGGCCATGGTGATGACCTGGACCTGCTGGGCCGGGGTCTTGGGGTCGTAGAGGTGCGGGATGCCGTCGTAGAGGGAGAGCTCGATGCGCTTGGGGTCGATCAGGAGGAACTTGACCTCGTCGGGGCGGCGGCGGAAGAGGATCGAGGCGATGAGGGAGTGGACCATCACGCTCTTGCCGCTGTTGGTGGCGCCGGCGACCAGGACGTGGGGCATCGTGGCCAAGTCCGCCGCCAAGGGAGTGCCGTCCGAGCTCAGGCCCAGGGCGAAGGCGAGCGGATGCTTGTTGTGGGCGAGGGCCTGGGACTCGAGGACGTCGCGCAACGTCACCGTGGCGGGTTGGTGGTTGGGGATCTCGATGCCGATCGCGGCCTTGCCCGGGATGGGCGCGATCATGCGGATGCCCTTCGCGCGCATCGCGAGAGCGATGTCGTCGGCCCGGGCCACGATCGAGTTGACCGTCACGCCGGGGGCGGGGCTCACCTCGTAGCGGGTGATGACCGGGCCGGGGCTGATGCCCGAGACGCGGGCCTGGATCTCGAAGCTGTGGAGCGCGCGCTCGAGGCTCGCCACCTGCTCCTGGATCTCGGCGTCCGAGGGGCGGCCCGTCGGCGCGCCGGGCTTCTTCGCGGTCAGGAGATCGTGGGGCGGCAGGACGTACTCACCGGCGACGGCCGGCGTCCTGGGGGCCGCGGCCGTGTCGGCGGCGTCGGCCTTCTTCGATTTCTTGGGTTTGGGCGCCTCGGGCTCCTCGATGACGGGAGGCGCGGGCGGGAGCAGGAGCTCGGGCGGGGCCGCGCCCAGCTTGGCCGGCTCGGGGATGGGCGCGATCGCGGGCGGCGCAGGCGCCGCGGCCTTCTCCTTCTTCTCCTTGGTCTTGGTCCCGGCTCGCTCGGTGGCCTCGTCGAGGAGCTGCTTGAGCTCCTTACGGCCCTGGCGCCAGCCCTTGAAGTCGTCGGCCAGGAGCTCGAAGGTCCGGGCGAGCAGCTTGCCCCAGGAGATCGAGAAGAGCATCTGCAGGCCGAAGAGCGTGGCGCCGAGAGCCACGAGGACCGAGCCGGCCTGGCCCAGCGCGTCGCGCGCCGCGTCGGCCAAGGTCTTGCCCGCGATCCCCCCTCCGTCCGCGCAAGCGCTCAGGAACATCGCGCTCCCGACGAGACTGGTCGCGGAGCCCAGGGACACGAGGATCAGCCCGCGGCCCCGGTCCGAGCGGTAGGCCCAGAGCAGGCCGTAGAGATAGAGAAGAGGGAGGGCGAACGCCGCGTAGCCGAAGCTGCGCCGGAGAGCGCCCTCGATCGCCAAACCCCAGTTGCCCATGGAGGCGGGAGACAGCAGGGACCAAGTGAGGAAAATAAGGCCGAAGACGGCGAGGAACGCCCGGAAGGCGAAGCCGAAGACGGAATCGCCCTTCTTGCCGCGCTTACGCTTGGCCGCCGCCGTCAGACGCGAGCGCATCGGTGTCTAGGCGGTGGCGACGGGCGATTGAGGAGCGACGCCCACGGGCTCGACCACGTAGGTGAGATGGTCGGGTTGAAGCGAGATCTTGCCCCGCTCGAGAAGCGCGCCCAGGGCGAGATGGAGGACGGTATGGGAGACCTTGAGCTCGAGCTTGAGCTCCCAGGCGGTGCGCCGCCCATGGGAGAGGGCCATCAGCACGCGCTTGGCGGCTTCGGCGACCTCCTCCCGGAACTCGGCGGCGCTCTCGCTCACTTTAGCGCTTCTCGATGAGGAAGAGCTCTTGGCCGACCTTGACCGGCTTGCCGTTCTCGAGCAGGCAGCGGACGACGACTCCGCCGACCTCGGCCTTCACGTCGTTGAACACCTTCATGGCCTCGACCATGCAGAGGACGTCGCCCGCCTTCACCGTGTCCCCCTCCTTCGCGAAGGGCGGAGACGACGGCGAGGACGCGCGGTAGAAGATGCCCATCATGGGCGACTTCACCACGTGCGCGTTGGCCGGGACGGCCGCCGCGGCCGGAGCCGGAGCGTGGGCCGCCGGAGCGTGCGCGGCCGGAGCCGCGTGCGCCGCCGGAGCCGGCATCGCGGCACCGGCCATGGGGAACGGCACCGGGACCGGTATCGTCGCCCGGCCCTGGCGGACCAGGCGGACGTGATAGTCCTTGCGATCGAGCTCGAAGGCGTCGAGCCCGTTCTGCTGCATGAACTTGTAGAGCTCTTGGAGCTCTCCCAGCGCGCCCGCAGGCTTCTCTTCTTTGGGCTTGGTCGTCGATTTCTTGGTCATCTTACCCCGTGCCCCTTCAGATTAGTTTCAGCGTCGCTTAACGAAAGGCCCGCTCCCGGCGCTCGCGTCCGCCGCCGCCGCGGTTGCGGTCGCCGCCGCGCCCGCCGCCGTCGCGGCGCGGGCCCGGATCGGAGCCGTCGTTCTCGGAGCCCGGCGCGATGACGGCCTTGCGGGAGAGGCGGATCTTGCCTTCCTTGGAGACCTCGAGGACCTTCACCTCGACCTCCTGGCCTTCCTTCAGCACGTCGGTGACCCGCGCGACGCGGTTGACGTCGATCTGCGAGATGTGGAGCAGACCTTCCTTGCCGGGCATGATCTCCACGAACGCGCCGAACTCGACGCAGGAGACCACGCGGCCCTTGTAGATCTTGCCGATCTCGGCCTCGGCGGTCATGCCCTCGACCTCGGCGCGCGCCTGCGCGACCGCGACCGCGTCCACGCCCGCGATGAAGACGGAACCGTCGTCCTCGACCTCGACCTCCACCCCGTACTCCTCGATGATGCGGCGGATGTTCTTGCCGCCGGGGCCGATGAGGGCGCCGATCTTGTCGACCGGGATGGTGATGCGGATGAGCCGGGGCGCGTGGGGCGAGAGCTCCGCGCGCGGAGACGGCATCACCGCGTCCATCTTGTCCAGGATGTGGAAGCGCCCGGCCTTGGCCTGCGCCAGCGCCTCCTTCATGATCGCGATCGAGATGCCCTCGACCTTGATGTCCATCTGGAGGGCGGTCACGCCGGTCCGGGTGCCCGCGACCTTGAAGTCCATGTCGCCGACGTGGTCCTCGAGGCCGGCGATGTCGGTGAGGATGGCGTACTTGCCATCCTCCATGATCAGGCCCATGGCCACGCCCGCGCAGGCGGCCTTCAAGGGCACGCCCGCGTCGAACATGGACAGCGAGCCGCCGCAGACGGAGGCCATCGAGGAGGACCCGTTCGACTCGAGGATGTCCGAGACGATGCGGATGGTGTAGGCGAACTCCTCTTCCGGCGGCAGCAGGGACACGAGCGCGCGCTTGGCGAGCGTGCCGTGGCCGATCTCGCGGCGTCCGGGACCGCGCTCCGGCTTCACTTCGCCGACCGAGTAGCCGGGGAAGTTGTAGTGCAGCATGAAGCGGTCCTTGTACTCGCCTTCCAGCTCGTCCATGACCTGCATGTCGCCCGGGGTGCCGAGCGTGGTCACCGCCAGCGCCTGCGTCTCGCCGCGGGTGAACACGACCGAGCCGTGGGCGCAGGGGAGCGCCGGGGTGAGGATGTCGATGGGGCGGACCTCGTCGAGCTTGCGGCCGTCGTGGCGCACGCGCTGGTTGACGATGAGCTTGCGGCCCTCGACGCCCTCGAGATCATGGACGATGGAGCCGACGAACTGGTCCTGGCCGACCCACGCGGGATCGGTCTTGGCCTTCTCGAGGATCTCCGCCTTGAGCGCGTCCTGGACGGGCTTGAGGTGCTCGCTCATGCCGTGCTTGTGCTTGTAGCCGGCGGCCAGCGCCTTCTTGACCTCGGGCAGGGCCCGCTCGGTCACGAAGGAGTTCACGGGCTCGGGGTAGCTCGGGGGCGTGACGACCGCCTTCACGATCTTGCGCCCGGCCTTCTCGGTCTCGGCGACGAGCCGAAGCTGCAGGTCGCAGAGCTTGTTGATCTCCTTCTGGGCGAGCTCGAGGGCCTCGAGGATGACCTCCTCGGGGACCTGGGCCATGCCGCCCTCGACCATGAGGATCGCGTCCTTCTTGCCCGCGACGATCATCTCGAGGTCGAGCTTCTCGCGCTCCTCGAAGGTCGGGAAGAGCACCAGCTTGCCGTCCAGGCGGCCGACGCGCACGCCCGCGACGGGTCCCGCGAACGGAGCCTCGGAGAGCATCAGCGCGCAGGAGCCGGCGGTGATGCTGAGCGGGCCGGCGTCGTTCTGGCCGTCCATCGAGACGATGAGGGAGTAGACCATCGTCTCCCGGTTCCAGCCGTCGGGGAACAGCGGCCGGATCGGGCGGTCGGTCATCCGGGCGTTCAAGACCTCTTTGTCGCGGGGCCGGTTCTCGCGCTTGAAGAAGCCGCCCGGGATCTTGCCCGCGGCGTAGGTGCGCTCGCGGTACTCGACGGTCAGCGGGATGAAGTTGACCGGCTTCGGGTTCTTGGCCACGGTGGCGGTCGTCAGCACGACGGTGTCGCCGAGGTGGATGGTGACGGAGCCGCCGGCCTGCTTGGCCAGCGTGCCCGTCTGGATAGAAATGTCCTTTCCGCCTACCGTTTCCGATAGGCTGATCTTCTGGATCTTGTTCATGTTACTTCCTCAGGTCGAGCTGCTTGAGCAGCTTGCCGTACTCGGGGAGGTCGTTGCGCTTGACGTAGTCGAGCAGGCGGCGGCGCTGGCCGACGAGCTTCAGGAGGCCGACCTGGGAGGCGTAGTCCTTCTTCTGGCCCTTCAGGTGGTCGGAGATGCTGCGGATGCGCTCGGTGAGGAGGGCGATCTGGACGGAGGCGGTGCCGGTGTCCTTGGCGCTGCTGCGGAACTTGCCGATGATCTCGGCCTTTTTTTCCTTGGTCATGGTCATATATTAAGAGAATTTTACTTCAATCGACGGAGGGGTGTCAATCGACGTCTATTGGATGTCGTTCTTCCTCAGGTCGCTCGCCACGTTCTGCGCCATCTGCGGCATCAGGGCCTGGAGGCGGGCCACCAGCTCCGCGGGATTCCTCTGGTACTCCGCCTCGTTCTTCGTCCCGCCGGAGTCGGTCAGGGTCTCGTCATGCCGCCACAGGAGCACGGTCCCGTCCGCCTTGTAGAGCTTCGTCACCGTGGTCAGCGCGGGCGTCCAGTTGTTCTTGCCGTCCTCGGGCGCGCCGTAGGCCAGGTTCACCTCGAGGATGAGCGCGTCGCGCAGGCTCTCCATCGAGTAGTTGCGCGGCTGGGGAACGTTGTCGGGCGCCCGAACCATGTAGCGCGACTGCCAGTCGACCACGTCGCTGGCGCGGTTCATCCCCGCGACGTCGGAGTCGGAGAAGCCCGCGTCCGCGGGGGTCACGAGCTGGCCCTCGTAGCCGCTGGAGCGCAGGCTCTGCATTATAAAAGGATAGAACGCCTTGTCCGGCTGCCAGGGCGGCATGAGGCGGGCGAGGTTCTGCGAGGCGGCGAGGTCCCGCTTGTCCTGCGAGGCCGCGAGCAGCAGGCCCATCCCCGGGATCACCTTCGCCATCTGGTCGGCCATGTCCGAGACGCTCATCACCGGCCCGGGCGAGGCGTAGACGATCAGCACGGTCTTCTGGCCATGCTGGATGGTCCCCTTCGCCATGGGCGTTTCCTCTAGAGTGACGCAGGCGCCGAGGGCGGCGATGGACGCAAGAGCGACGAGCTTGCGCAGCATATACAAGTACTGTACATAATTCGCATGAAGGCTTGTCCCTACTGCGCGGAGGAGATCCAGGACGCCGCGGTCCTCTGCCGCTTCTGCAACAAGCAGCTGGGCAAGCAGCCGGCGGCGCCCTGGCTCTACAGCCCGATCACGCTCGCCATCGCCTTCTTCTGCGTGGGGCCGTTCATGCTTCCGCTGGTCTGGAAGAACCCCAAGTCCAGCCGGACGCAGAAGACCTGGGTCACGATCTTGATCCTCGCGGTCAGCGCCGCATTGAGCGCCGCGGTGTGGCGCTCCCTCAAGCAGATCGGCGAGTATTATAGCGCCATGGGCTAGGCCTGCTCCGATCCCGGGCGGGCGAAGCTGCACTCCAGGGTGCTCCAGGGTTCCTTGAGCAGGAGACGAATCTCATCGAAGTTTCTCACGCTCTCTTGCACGGGTCGAGTCCTCTGCTTGCGGAGGGGCGGCTTCACCGCCGCCGGAGGAAGATCCAAAATGGGAAGGATGCGTTCGTTGAGGTAGCGCTCAGGATCGCGGGCCAGGTCCTCGTAGCATACGATTGATGAGCGCGCTGCCAAG
>DATLOS010000347.1:0-3609 GCA_035536155.1 Elusimicrobiota bacterium | reverse complement strand
AGAGGACCATCACCGCCAGCGACGTCCAGCCGCGCACCGCCTGGTCGTTGAACAGGCGCACGTAGATCACCCAGAAGGCGATCACGACGCTGACCCCGAAGGCGCCCAAGCCGCAGAAAGTGACCCAGCGCAGGGGGGCGTGGGAGAAGGCGGTGATGCCGTCGACGGCGAAGCGCACCATCTTCCACAGGGGATAGTTGGTCGTGCCCGAGAGTCGGCGGTCGCGCGGGTACTCCACCTTCGCCTGGCGAAAGCCCGTCCAGCAGGTCAGGCCGCGCATGAACCGGTTCGCCTCGCGCATGTCGCCCAGGACGTTGAGCACGCGGCGGTCGACGAGGCGGAAGTCGCCGGCGTCGAGCGGGATGTCGACGTGCGTGATCCGGCGCATCAGCCGGTAGAACAGCGCGGCCGTGGCCTTCTTGAAAAAGGTCTCGCCCTTGCGCCGGGTGCGCACGGCGTAGACGACCTCGTGCCCCTCCCGCCAGGACGCGTAGAGCTTCGGGATGAGCTCGGGCGGGTCCTGGCCGTCGGTGTCGATGACGACGCAGGCGTCGCCCGCGGCGTGGTCCATGCCGGCGGTGATCGCGAGCTGGTGGCCGAAGTTCCGGGAGAAGCTCAGGACTTTCACGCGCGGGTCCTCCGCCGCGAAGGCGCGGAGCGTCTCGAGGGTCGAGTCCTTGCTCCCGTCGTTGACGTAGATGATCTCGTAGGCGACCCCGAGCCCGCGCAGGGCGCTCAGCAGGCGCGCGTGGAAGGCGCCGATGCCGCCGGCCTCGTTGTAGACCGGCCCGACCACCGAGAGGACGCTTTTCACGGCTCCTTCTCCGCGACCAGGACGGTGTTCCAGCACAAGCGCCCGAGCGGCGGGCACAGCGCCAGCGCGATGTCGTCGAGCTTGCGAAGGAAGGCGATGAGACGCTCGTGGCGGGGCGCGTCCTCGATCACCTTCTTCCAATAGCGGACCTTCGACGGCGAGGCGCGCTCGACGACGTAGAAATGGATGAAGATGTACAGCGAGAAGAGCCAGAACTCCTTGTGCTTGAGCCGGGGGAAGACCTCCCGGATGCGCGCGAAGTCCCCGAAGCCCAGCGGGAACTCCATGGGCGTGCGGTTGTCCGACGCCAGGCGCCGGTAGAGCTTGATGACCGGGTTGTGCTTGAGGGGCTCGATGAAGGCCGCCTTGCCGCCGGGCTTGAGCACCCGCTTGATCTCGCGCAGCGCGGGGATCAGATCCACGTGGTGGAGCACGCCGTTGCCGAAGACCAGGTCGAAATGCCCGTCGGGGAAGGGCAACTTCTCGGCCACGCCCGTCAGGAATTCGACCTTCACGCCGTGCTTTTGCGCCAGGCGGCGCCCCACCGCCACCATCTCCGGCGAGATGTCGAGCGCGCTCACGACGGCGCCTTGCTTGGCCATGTACACGGAGGTCTCGCCGGCGCCGCAGCCCAGGTCGAAGAGGCGCTTGCCGGCCACGGGGGAGAGCTCGGCCAAGGCGTAGGAGTTCTCCATCGCGGTGCAGGCCTCGAAGGACTGGTCGACGAGCAGGTCGTCGAGGGCGATGCTCTTGGCCCAGCGATCGTGGAACTCCTGCTCGGTGCGCTGCTTGTCGGTGTCCAGGGCGGTTTTAGGTTCCAATGCGGGGTCCCTCCCGGGTGAGGAGCAGCGGGGCCAGCTCCAGGGAATAAGGCTGCCAAGGCGGACGGGCCTCGAGCGAGCGGTGGATCGAAAGCCGGGGAAGCGGGATGCCGAAGAAGGCCGCCGAGTTCAGCTTCACGGCGATGTCCGCGCTTTGCGCGGTGAGGAGGATGGTCGCCCGCAGGACGGGCAGGCCGGCCAGGCGGGCGGTCGCCCGGACCTGTCCTCCTTCGAACTCGAGGGCCACCGGGATGCCGCTGCGGCGGGTGAGGGCCAGCGACAGCTCGCGGCCGTCCTGGCGCGCCGAGAGCAGGCGCAGGCGCTCCAGGCCCAGGATATGGATCTTGCCGTCTCGCTCGATCAAGCGCGCCCCGGAGAGCTCGACGCGGATCCCGCGCACCGGGGCGGAGAGCTTCTCCAATTCCAAAGAGTCGGCGCTGACCTCGTAGCGGCCGGGCCCGGAGGACTTGAGCGTCACGCCGCGCAGGACCCCGCTGCGGACCGGCAGCGCGGGGTAGCGCCGCGTGCCGCTCAGCCCGCGCAGGTCGGGTCGCTGCTCGTACAGGACAGCCTCGCTGCCGTCGGGCAGCGGCCAGCGCCGGGCGGGCCGGAACACGTCGGAGAAGAGGGAGCGGGGATCGCGGGCGCTCGCCAGGATGCTCCGCGTCGAGTCGGCGATGAAGGGCCCGGGGTCGCCGGTCTTGACCAGGACGAAGTCGGCCCATTCCGGGATCTCGTTCTGGATGCCTCCGAGATAGACGCGGTCCAGGCCGCGGCGTCGGGCCGCGTAGGAGAACGTGGTGTTGTTGAGCGCCATGTGATTGGCGAGGAGGCACAGCGAGACGGTCCGGCCGCCGCGGCGGGCCTCGGTCTCCGCGAGGATCTCGTCGACCGGCCAGACCGACGGATCCGGGCGCCGGTAGTTCCGCGCCTGCCACGCGGCCAGCACGGCGGAGAGGGCCAGCGCCGGCGCGGTCAGTCCCGCGACGCCGACGACCGGGAGCGCGGCCGCGGCGGGCAGGAAATAGCGGGGGTCCTTGCTCGGCACCAGCGTGCAAAAGAGGTAGGAGAACGCGAGCCACGAGGCCAAGAGCAGGCGGCGGGGCTCGCCCGCGCGCAGGGCCCGGGCCGCGCCGGCCAGGAACAGGAGGCAGGCCGCGAGCCCGTAGCAGTCGATGAGGACGCCCGGGTAAGTGAGCCAGTTGGCGGCGGTCCACATGGTCGGCGAGCCCTGCTTGGTGCCGAGGGTGACGGAGGTCCAGATCCGCGGCAGCATGGTCGGCACGTTCACGACGTACCAGGGCAGAGCCAGCGCGGCGCAGAGCGCCAGCGCGGCGGCGAGGTTGCGGCGGGTCTGGCGCGAGCGCAGCCCCCAGCAGACGGCGGGGAGAAGATAGAGGGCGGCGCCCCACTTGGAGAGGAGCGCCAGGCCGCCGCAGAGGCCGAGGGGGATCCTCCAGCGGCGGTCCTCGAAGCCCTTGGAGCGCACGACCAGCGCGTAGGCGAGGGTCGTCCAAGCCGCCAGCGCCAGGTCGGGGAAGGCCTCGCGGAACTTGTAGAGCAGGCCGGGCGAGAGGCCGGTCGCGAGGAGCGCGGCCGCAGCGGCCCAGGGGCCGGCGCAGAGCCAAGCCAGCCAGCCCGCGGAGCCGATGAGGATGAAGAGATAAGCCAGGTTCAGGAAGACGACGGCGCGGTGGGGAGCTTCCCCCGAGAGCAGCGGGATCAGGGTATAGTCGTAGGCGATGGGGTACTGCGGGTGGCCGGGGCGCGGGACGGTGCGCAGGAGATCGAGCCAGCGTCCGTCCCGCCACGCGTCGCGGTAGTCCATGGCCGTGCCCAGGTGCACGGCGGGATCCCAGGGCGGGGGCTGACGGTCCACGCGCCACCACTGGAGGGCCAAGGCGAGGTGCCAGACGAGGACGAACGCCGCGACGGTCAGGACGGGAATACGACGGTCCATCGACGGAGATTTTA
>DATLOS010000346.1:0-2241 GCA_035536155.1 Elusimicrobiota bacterium | reverse complement strand
AAGCCGGGCTGAGCGGCCTTTTGTCTTTCCGCGCCCAGTAATTTAGAATACGGGAGCGGCACACGGCGGCAATCGGAGGCATCCCATGCGCAACTTCGCGGCGTTCCTTTCGGTCTTCCTGGCGGCGGCTTCGGCTCGCGCGACGACGTACGAGATCGACGCCGTGCATTCGCAGGTCGGCTTCAAGGTGCGGCACATGATGGCGGGCAAGACGCCCGGCCGCTTCGAGCGCTTCTCGGGCACGGTCGAGTACGACGCCAAGAACCCCAAGTCCTGGTCGACCCAGGCCTCGATCGACGCGGCCTCCATCAACACCGGAAACGAGAAGCGGGACGGCCACTTGCGCAGCCCGGACTTCTTCGATACCGCGAAGTTCCCGACGCTCTCCTTCGTCTCCACCGGCGTCCGCGACTGGAAGGACGGCAAGGGAAAGCTCCTCGGCAAGCTCACGATGCACGGCGTCACCAAGGACGTCGTCATGGATCTCGAGTCGGGCGGCGAGTCGGGCGATCGGGCCGGGTTCTCGGCGACGACCAAGATCGACCGCCGCGACTACGGGATCGTCTGGAACAAGGCGCTGGACAAGGGCGGCGTCGTGGTCGGCAACGACGTCGAGATCTCCCTCGAGATCGAGGCGGTCAGGAAGAAGTAGCCGCGCGGGCCGCTCCCCCGCCGCGCAGGGTCGCGCGCCGACCGAGCTCCGCCAGCACCTCCGGAGAGAGCTCCTTCGCCATTCGGGGGAAGAGCTCCTTCTCTTCATAGCCCAGGTGCAGCTCCAGGTTCGCGCCCAGGCGGCGCACCGTGGCGCGCAGGGCGTGGAGGTGCTGGCCGTCCGACGCGCTGCTCACGGAGCAGCAGAGCTCGAGCATACTCTCGACCAGGCGGCAGGCCTCGTCTATCACCTCGGCGGTCCGCGTCTCCTGCCTCACCTGGCGCAGGGTGCGCTCCAGGTAGACGCGCTCGACTTCCGCGTGCGCGTGCAGCGCCGCACGAAAGGCGCGCAACGCCTCGTCCAGGGCGGGCTTGTCCAAGCGCCGCTGGTCCGACCAACCCACGCCAGCCGGGGCGCCCAGCCTGCGCTCGACCTCCTGGTAAGCGCCGCGCAGCGCGCGATGGTCCTCGAGAAGGCATTCGAACAGGTCCATGATCCACCCCTTCCTCTATGCATCCCACGCAACGCTACAGCCCTTCTCGGAAATGCGAAAATCCGGGAGATGAGCGAGAGCGGCGCGCGGGAAGACGACGCCCTGGTTCGGGACGCTCGGGACGGGGACTCCGCCGCTTTTGAGGAGCTGGTCCGCCGGCACCACGCCCGCATCCTCTCCCTGTGCGCCGGGATGCTCCGTTCCCGGGAGGCCGCGGAGGACGCGGCCCAGGAGGCGTTCCTGAAGGCATGGCGCGGCCTCGACTCTTTTCGCGGCGACAGCGCGTTCGCGACCTGGCTCCGCCGCCTGGCCGCCAACCAGTGCCTGGACGCTCTGCGCCGGCAGTCGCGGCGCTCGGAGGACTCCCTCGACGACCCGCTTTCCGCCCCGGCCATGATGGCGCGCCTGACCGAGCCGGGCCCGGAGCGCGCCGCGCAGGCGCGGGACTTGGCCGAGCGTCTCCTGGCGAGCCTTCCCCCGGAGCAGCGCCTGGCCCTGGTCCTGCGGGAGACGCAGGGCTTGAGCTACGAGGAGATCGCCGAGACCTTGGAGTGCTCCTTGGACTCCGTGAAGGCCCGTCTACGCCGGGCCCGGGCGGCATTGGAGGAGCGGTCGCGACACTTTTCCGAGCCCAAGGACGTCTAGCTGGATAGAGGAGCCATGGAACACGAGCTGGCGGTCGAGCTTCTGGACGAGTACCGGGACGGGGCGCTTCCCGCGGCCGAGGCGGCCGGGGTCGCCGCCCATTTCGAGGCCTGCCCGGCGTGCCGGACGCGCCTGGAGGAACGCGAGCGCCTGAGCGCCGCGCTCTTCGCCGGCGCGCCCGCGCCCTCCGAGGTATTCGTGGCCAAGGTCATGGCCCGGGTCCGGGCCGAGGAGCGCGAGGAGGAGCCCGCGGGCTGGGGCTGGCTGGCGCCCGCCTTCGCGTTCGCGGCCGCCGTCGTCCTGGCCATCCTACGTCCGGTGGCCCGGCCGGTCTCGGCCCAGAGCCTCGTCGCCTCGGCGGGTCCGGTCGCCGCGCAGAGCGTCGATCTCCTGGGCTTGGCCCAGGAGGAGCCGCGATGATGCGGGAACGCGGCTTCGCGAGCGCCCTTTC
>DATLOS010000345.1:0-2851 GCA_035536155.1 Elusimicrobiota bacterium | reverse complement strand
CGGAGCACGTAAGCGGAAACGAACCCGCCGGTGGCGTAGCCGGCCCGCGCGAAGACCGTCGCCAGGGTGGGCCAGCGCTGGCCGTCGTACCGATAGCCGAGGTTGTCGCGGACACCATGCCTCGCCGGCAGCTGGCCGGAGAAGATGGAGGCGTGTGACGGCAGCGTCAGTGGGACCTGCGTGTAGGCGCGCGCGAAGAGCAACGCCTGCCGGCGCAGGGCGTCGATGGCGGGAGTGTCGACTTTCCGATAGCCATACGCCGGCAGGTGATCGGCACGAAGCGTGTCGATCGAAATGATCACCACCGGTGGTCGATCCTGCGGCGGAACGGCTCGCGGCTGGTCGCCGCCCCCGCAAGCGGCGGCAACCAGCAGCAGTAGAAGCCAGAGCGGGGAGCCGGGGCGCCCGCGGGAGACTTGCTTCAAGGGGCCAGCATACAAGCCGGCCGGACATGGAAAAACCGCCGGGGCTTCCCCCGGCGGTCACTCTCAAGAGAGGGGTCCTCCGGATCGCTCCGGAGTCACCACGGACTGTGGATCAGCGGAAGCTGACGCGCAGGCCGAGGCGATAGATGCGCGGGCTGGTGATCTCGCGCACGTTGTTCGACGACGACTGCGCCAGGCGGTGGTTCCGCTGGAGCACGTACGACTCGTTGAACACGTTGAACACGTCCACACCCAGGGTCAAGCCGAAGTCGCTGAAGGAGAACTCCTTCTCGACGCGGGCGTCGACCATGTGGATGTCGTCGAACCGGAACTCGTCCGGATCGCTGACCACCGACACGCTCGTCAAGCCGAAGTTCTCGCGGGCCAGACCGCCGCCGCGACGCCGCCAGTAGGGGATCGGGTAGCCCTCGCGGCCGGTGAGGTTGGCCGCGACGTTGAAGCCCCACGGACGGTCCGGGGCGATCTGGTAGAGGCCGTTGACGCTGTACGACCACTTGCTGTTGATGTAGATGCCACCCTTGCTGCCCGAGCCCGTGCCCGAGCCCTGCATCACGACGTCACCCTCGTGCGTGCCGCCGTTGAGCGTCTCGGTGGGGTTCTCGAGCTCACTGGACGGCACCTTGCTCCAGGTCCAGTCGGCCCAGGTGAAGTTGCCGCGCAGCATCCAGCGGTTGGCCAGACGCTTGTTGAAGGTGAGCGCCGCACCCTTGTACTCCTGCTCGCGGTCACCGTTGGTGAGGAAGCCGCCGCCGCGGGTGGAGACGCCGGGGCGGAGCTCGTACCAGGTGATCGGACGCGTGGAGCCGTCGGGAAGCGCCTGGTTGAAGGTCACTGCCTCGTAGTCGGACCGCTGATGCTGGCGGCCGAGGCTGCCGAGGTTGCCGGCCTGGAACGCCGGGCACTGCAGGGGATCGCCGGCGTCTTCGCAAGCATCCGTCGAGCCGTCGAACACGAGCAGCTCCTGCTCGAGGACGTTGGTGTACTTGCGATAGGTGAGGTTCAAGCCGACGACGAACTCGGGCAGCAGCGCGTGCTCGACGCCGAGCAGCAGCTCGTCGCTGATGGGCGCGCTGAGGTCGGAGTCGACGCCGTTGGAGTTGAGCAGACCGCCGGTGACCGGATTGACGTTGGCGCTGAAGCCGATGCCGCCGAGGATCTCGCCCGGGCTGACGAAGCCGTCGTTGCCCGCGGCGACCGGCTGGGTGGTGAGGAAGTACGCGTAACCGGGCCCGCGCAGCGGGTTGGTCCAGTTCGCCGTCGCGGCGCCGAGCTGGTCGGCGAAGCGCGAGTAGCTGGCCCGCAGCAGGGTCTTGCGCTCGGCGCCGAGGGCGTAGGTGATGCCCAGGCGCGGAGTGATGTTGGTCCAATCGAAGCCGGAGTCGAACGAGCCCACGCCGACGCCCGGCAGCTCGGCCGCGAAGGTCGGGTTCGGGCCCACCGACGTCGGGTGGTTCTGGCCGGTCTGCTTGTCGTAGCGCAGGCCGATGTTGGCGGTGATGTTGCCCACCGTCAGCGTGTCCTGCACGTAGGCGCTCTGGTACTTGTTCTCGACGTCGGCGGCGCCATTGCGCGCCGCGGCGAGGAAGTTGATGCCGGCTGGGAGGCCGAAGTTGGTGGGCCCGTCGAGGACGTAGCCCTGGCCGCCCCACTGCGTCACCGAGCTCACCTCGGCGGTCCGGTAGCCGGCCCCGAACTTGAGCTCGTGCGAAAGGCTGCCGGTGTTGAAGAAGTTGCTGGCGTCAGCCTTGTAGTTCTTCTGCGGGCGGAGAGTGGTGTTGAGGAGGAAGCTGTTGTGCCACACGCCGGCGTTGTCGAGGGTCACCGTGCGGGAGAGGTCGCCCTCGGGGACGAGCTCGAAGCCGCCGTTGACCTTCGAGTACATGCCCGTCAGGTAGAAGTTCGAGGAGAAGATGTGGGTGTCCTCGACCTTGTAGGTGGTCGGCTTGGGACCGAAGTGGCCCTGGTCCCAGGTCGTCTCCTGCGTCCGGGTGGGACCGGCGTTACGGCCGATCTTCACCTTGTCGCTGTCGAAATAGAACCCCGACGCCGAGTTGTTCGACGCGACCTGCGCGTTGATCTTGGCGTTCTTCGCCTTGAGGTCGGTGAAGTCGACGACGTTGGCGATGGTGCGCAGCTGGATCTTGTTGCGGCCGTAGCTGCCCCAGATCCACAGGCGGTCCTTGACGATCGGGCCGCCGGCCTCGAAGCCGTAGTCGTGCACGAAGTCGATCTGGTTGCCCTGGGTGAACGAAGCCTGCGGCGTGGTGTTGCCGGGCGCCGCGCGCCAGGCGCCGGCCCTCGCCAGCTCGGAGTTGTCGAGGCTCAAGCTCTCCTGCTCGGGCAGGATGCCGAAGGCGCCGTCGCGGTCCGTCTCGTAGCGGCGGCCGCTGGCCCGCCACTCGTTG
>DATLOS010000344.1:0-3307 GCA_035536155.1 Elusimicrobiota bacterium | reverse complement strand
CAAGGCCGCGCTCGCGGCGCCGCGCGGCGGGGCGGGCGCTCAGCAGGCCCTCTCCGCGGCCTTCGACGCGGCGGCCGCGGACGGCTCGGCCGATGCCGCGCCGGAGCCCGGGGCCGCCCCGGCCCCCGTCGCCAACTCCCGCCTCTCCAGCCTGCCGCCCTACATCTTCGTGCGCCGCGAGGCGCTCAAGGCCCAGGCCCCCGACGCCGGCCACGACGTGATCGACCTGGGCAAGGGCAGCCCCGACCTGCCGGCGCCCGACGTCGCGGTCGAGGCGGTAGCAAAGGCCGTGCGCGACCCCAAGACCCATACCTATCCTCCGGCCGCGGGCACGCCCGAGCTGCGGGCCGCGATCGCGGAGTGGTACCGCGGCCGCTTCGGCGTCGACGTCGACGTCGCGCGCGGGGTCCTGCCCCTCATCGGCTCGAAGGAGGGCATCGCCCATACGCTTCTCGCGATCCTCGAGCCCGGCGACGGCGTGCTCATGCCGACCCCCGGCTACCCGGCCTACGCCAACCAGATCACGCTGGCGGGGGGACGTCCCATCGCGATGGAGCTGCGCGAGGAGGACGGCTTCCTGCCGGACTTCGACCGCCTCGAAGCCGCGCTGTCCGAGGCCCGCGCGCGCGGCCGGGTGCGGGCGATGATCCTCAACTATCCGTCGAACCCCACGGGCGCGGTGGTCCCCGACCTCGCTTTCCTGCAGCGCGCGCTCGACTTCGCCAAGCGCCACGACCTGATCGTCCTCTACGACAACGCCTACGCCGAGATCTCCTTCGACGGGCACGACTCGCCGACCATGCTCCAGGTCCCGGGCGCGAAGGAGGCCCGCGTCATCGAGTTCCACACCCTGTCGAAGGGCTGGTCGATGGCGGGCTTTCGCCTCGGCTTCGCGGTGGGCGATCCCGAGGTGATCGGGGCGCTGGCCAAGCTCAAGGGCTTCTTCGACTACGGCCTGCCGGCTTTCAACCAGGCCGCGGCGGTCGCGGCCTTGAAGGACAGCGGCGACTACGTCGCCCGCACGCGCGCCATCTACCAGGCCCGGCGCGACGTCCTGGTCGCGGCGCTGGGCGCCATCGGCTGGGAGGTCCGGCCCCCGAAGGGCGCCATGTACGTCTGGGCGCGCCTGCCGGACGCGGCGCGCGGCATGAGCGCGCTCGAGTTCGTCGAGCGCCTGATCCGCGAGGAGGGCGTGCTGATCTCGCCCGGCAGCGCCTTCGGCCCGGCCGGCGAGGGCTACGTGCGCATCTCCCTCATCCAGCCGCAGGAGCGGCTCGTCGAGGCGGCGGCGCGCATCGCGCGCTTCCTGGCGCGCCTCACGCCCTAGCGGTCTTGTAATCGGGGCGTTCGCGCCCAATACTTTGCCGTGGACCTCTCCTTCTCGGTCGGCAACCTCTTTGCCGGCTTCGTCTTCGGCATGATCGGCTGGGGGGCCTTCCGCTACGGGAAGAACTCGGGCAAGACCAACCCCATCTTCATCGGGATCGCCCTCATGGCCTATCCCTATTTCATCTCCAACGCCGTCCTCATGTGGCTGGTCGGCGCGGGGCTGACGGCCTCGCTTTTCGTGTTGAAGGACTGACGGCTAGCCGCGCAGCGAGCCCTTCACGGCGTTGACCACGGTCTCCCAGTCGGCGTCCGGGCCGCCGCCTTGGGCGAAGTCCTTGCGCCCGCCGGCCTTGCCTTTCTGGATGGCCGCGACCTGGCGCGCGATGGCGGAGGCGTCGACGCCTTTCTCCACCAGGTCCTGGGTCACGCTCACGACGAAGGAGAGGCGGTTCTCGGCGGTGGCGCCGAGGAAGACCACGCCGGTGCCCATCTCGCGCTTGACCTGGTCGGAGATGGTGCGCAAAGTCTGGGCCTCGGCGGACTCGAACTTCTGCACCGAGAGCTTGACCCCGCCGACCTCGAGGAGGACTTGGCCCATCTTGGCCTCATGGGCGAGCTTGGCCTCCTTGAGGCCGCCGATCTCGGACTTGAGGATCTTCTCCAGCTCCCTGAGGCCGCCCAGCGCGCGGCGCACGTCGGTGATCGGGGCCGAGGCCGCGTCGGGGAACTTCTGGATCACGTCCTTGTAGGGCTTGCCCGAGAGGGTCTGGATCAAGGAGGTCAGCTCGATGTAGCGCTGCAGGCCATCCTTGAGGGCCTGGCGGTCCTTGTCCTCCTGCTGGCGCTCGAGCTGCTCGAGCGCGGGGCCGGCCACGGCCTCGATGCGGCGGATGCCGGCCGCGACCGAGGTCTCCTTCACGATCTTGAAGCTCTGGATCTCGCCGGTGCGGGACACGTGGGTGCCGCCGCAGAGCTCGAGGCTGAAGCGGTCCTGGGGGTCCTTCCAGCCGGTCTTGCCGATGAGGAGAAAGCGGGGCTTGGCGCCGTAGTTCTCGCCGAGAAGCGTCGTCGCTCCCAGCGCCGCGATGTCGGCGGCGGGACGCTCCTCGGGGTGGACGGGGATGTCGGATTGGATCGCCTCGTTGACGATGGCCTCGACCTTCGCGAGCTCTTCCTGCGTCATCGGCTTGGGGTGCGTGAAGTCGAAGCGCAGGCGATCCGGGGCCACCAGCGAGCCGGCCTGGCGCACGCCCGCGCCCAGCACGCGGCGCAAGGCCTCGTTCAAGAGGTGCGTCGCGGTGTGGTGGTAGGCGGTGGTGCGGCGCTTCTCCGGGTCGACCTTCGCCCAGAGCGGCATGTCGGCGCGCAAGGTCTTCAAGGCGCGCACGCTGTGGACGATCAGGTTCGGGTGCGGGCGCTGGGTGTCCTTCACCTCGGCGATGGTCTTTTCCGGGTCCACGTCGTCGCAGAGGCGGCCCTGGTCGCCCACCTGGCCTCCGCCCTCGGGATAGAAAGGCGTCGAGCGCAAGACGACCTCGCCCTCGTCGCCGGGGGCCAAGGTCTGGACCGCGTGCCCGTCCTTGAGCAGGCGCGCCACCTGGGTCTTTATCGAGATCTTTTGGTAGCCGTGGAACTCGGCCTTGAATCCCGGAAGCTCGGCCGCGACCTTCTCGTAGGCGGCTTGGGAGGTCTCGCCGGAGCCCTTCCAGCCCGCGCGCGCGGTCTCGGCCGCGCCCTCCTGGGCCGTTCGGAACGACTCGGCGTCGACGGCCACGCCGCGCTTCCTGCAGATCTCTTGCGTGAGTTCGAAGGGAAATCCGAAGGTCTCGTAGAGCTGGAAGGCCTGCTCGCCGGTGAGGGCGGCGCCTTTGGAGAGCAGCTCTTCGAGGCGGCGCTCGCCGTTTTCGAGGGTCGCGAGGAAGCGCTCCTCCTCGGCGCGCAGGGTGTCCTGGATCTCGGTCCGCGCCTTGGCGAGCTC
>DATLOS010000343.1:0-2549 GCA_035536155.1 Elusimicrobiota bacterium | reverse complement strand
TGAAGCTGAACCGGACCCGGATCCTGATCGCCGCGGGTCTCGTCGCCGTGCTTCTCGCGGCGGGGGCTGGAGCGGTCTGGGTCAAGAGATCGCGCCGTCCCCCTCCGCTGTCCGACCCGGAAGCCTACGCGCTGGGACAGAAGGCCTTGGAGGCGCGGCACTACGCCGAGGCCCTTCACTACCTCGACCCGTTGGCGTTGAGACACCCCGGCAACCTCGATTACTGCTGGCCCGCGGCCCGTGCCGCTCTGGCGCTCGGACGGAAATCCGCGGCGCTGCCCCACCTTCGGGCGTCGTGGGATGGCGGGATGAAGAACAAGACCGTTCTTCTGGCGCTCGCGGAATGCACCCCGTTCAAGACTCCCGTCGAGCGGCAGAAGTCCGTCCTGGAGTGGCTCCAGAAATTTCCCGAAGGGCCCGAACGGCGGGAGCTCGAGGGCGATGTTCATTTTGAGGCGTCCCGGTACGACGAATCGGTCAAGCTGTGGGAGGAGGCGGCCAAGGTCGCGCCCACCGGGCGGCTGACGACCAAGATGGCCATGGCCCAGCTCGGGGCGGGGAAGCGCGAGGCCGCTCAAACCCGCCTCCAGTCCCAGCGAGGGACGCCCCTTCTCGACGACGAAGGCTATGGCCTTCTCGCGACCCTCCTGGCCGATCGCGACGATCTTACAGGGGCCGAAGCGGTGCTGGCGGAGGGCGCGACTCTCTTTCCGAACGGAGAGTCGCTCCGGCTCGCGCGGGCGACCTACTTCCTCGCGCACGACCGCCCCGCGGAAGCGGCCGAGGCCCTCGAGCCGATGACGGCCCGCTCGGAGGACCGCGAGCAGGAGGTCCGCCACCACGGCGCCCGGCTCCTGCTGACGTTCGTGCGCGCGTCGAGGGCCGACGCCGCCGGCGTCAACGCGCTTGCCGCGGCCGCCGACGGAGATGCGCCGTGGCTCGAGGGAGAGCGCGCGTTCGCGGCCGTCCTCCTGGCCCGGCTCGCGGGCCGCAACCCGTCCGCGGAGGATCTCAAGCGTCTCCGCGCGCTGGTGGGGGCCCACCCGGCCGTGCTCTGGTCGGTGGGTCGCGAACTCGCCCGCGCCGGCTCCTGGTCGGAGGCGTCGTCGGCGTTCCGCTCCGTGGCGGGGCCCCTGGCGCGCTCCCCGGTGTTCCTGGTCGAATTCGCGCAGGTCCTGCGCCGATCCGGCAAGCCGAGCGAGGCCCTGCTGCTCCTCGATCGCCTTCACGGCCGCGGCCTCTCTTCCCGGGCGTCTCTCGAGCTCTACCGCGACCTGGCCGTCGAGAAGGAACTGACGAAAGAGGCGGCGCAGGCGCAGAAGATCCTGGAGGAGAGATTCAAGGACGACCCGGCCGTTCTCCTCGCCGGCGGCATCATGGCCCTCCGCGCGGGCAACCTCGCCGAGGCCTCGAGCACGCTGCAGTCCCTCTCCGGCCAGTTCCCGGAACGGGAGGACGTCGAGGAGGCGCGGATCTCGGTCTTTCTCGCCAAAAAAGATTACGAGGGGCTCCTGCGAGCCGCCTCGCAGAGCCGCGCGTCCCGCGCCTCCCTGGCCCCTTACGTGGCGGCCGCTCTCACGCAGCTGGGCCGTGCCGCGGAGGCCGAAGAGGCTCTCGGGCGGGCCGTGGCGGAGCGGGCGGAGCCGCGCCTCGTCCTGGCGTACGCCAACCTGCTGCTGTCGAACGGGAAGACGGAGCCGGCCCGCGCGCGCTATGAGGAGGTCCTCCGCGCCCAGCCCAAGAACGAGGCCGCCCGGCTGGGCCTGGCGACGCTCGCGCTGCAGGGCGGGGACACCGCGACCGCGCGCACGCACGCGGAGGCCGTGGCGGCCGGGAAGGGCGGCGCAGCGGGCTACGCCCAGACGCTGATCGCCGAACTCGACCTCCGCCAGGGTCGGGCCGACCTGGCGCTGGCGGCCGCGAACCGCGCCTTGAGCGTGGCCCCGCAGGACGAACGGGCCCTCTTCCTCCGGGGAGTGGCCACGCTCGAACTGGGCCGCGCCGACGAGGCCGAGTTTCTCCTCCAGCAGTCCGCCGCTGCGCGTCCGAACGATCCGGCCCTGCAGTGGCACCTCGCGCGCGCGAAGGCCGCCCGGGGCTCGACGGGCGAGGCGCTTGCGGTGGTGGACGCGGCCCTGGCGCGGAAGCCGGCCGAGGACGCCCCGTTCCTCTCCCTCCGGATGATCCTCCTCGGACTCTCGGGGCGGGAGGCGGAGGCGAAGGCGGCGCTCGACGGGCTCGCTCCCAAACTCCGGCCGGCCAAGGCGCTGGTCTGCGAGGCGTGGCTCCTCGCGCGCGGGGGGAAGACGGCCGAGGCCGCCGAGCGGCTGCGGTCGAAGCTCGACGATCCCGACGTGGCCCAGGCGTGGGCCGATGCCATGCTCCGGCAGGGCAAATCGGACGGGATCTTCGAGGCCCTGGAGCCTCACGGACTCGACGCCGCGCGGTGGATCCGACTGGCGGAAACCGCGCGCGCGAACAGTCTGCCGGCCGTGGCGGTCGCCCTCTACCGCAAGGCGCTCCGGACCGACTCGGAGAATGCGGCGCTT
>DATLOS010000342.1:0-2226 GCA_035536155.1 Elusimicrobiota bacterium | reverse complement strand
CGGAGCATGCTCGAGCACGCGCGCAAGCAGGCGGCCGAGGCCCTCTTCATCGGCCTCATCGCGATCCTCGCCGGCGGCGTGGGCATCATGAACGTGACCTTGGCGGCGGTCTTCGCGCGGGTTCGGGAGATCGGCATCCGCCGGGCCCTCGGCGCCACGCGCGCGGACATCCTCCTCCAGTTCGTCCTCGAGGCGAGCCTTCTCGGGCTCCTCGGCGGCGTGGCGGGGCTGGCGCTGGGCGTGGGCGGCATCGTCGGCCTGGCCGAGAACGCGGACGCGCAGCTGCGCGGCCTCCAGGCTTGGCACTTCCTCGCGGCCCTGGGCATCGCCGCGGGGGCGGGGTTCCTCTTCTCGCTGTATCCGGCTTACCAGGCCTCCAACCTCGATCCGTTGGAGGCGCTGCGATGCGAATGACGGGAGAAGGGGGTGGCTTATGACGTCGTTCATCGTTCGATCCGTGCCGGAGTGGCCGGGCTTGAGCGACGCGCAGTGGGATCTGCTGCGCGCGGAGCTGCCGGAGCGGCGGCCCCTGACCAAGCGCGGGCGGCCGCGGGAGTCCGACCGCAAGTGCCTCGAGGGCATCCTCTGGCTGCGCTGGTCGGGCGCCTCGTGGGCGCAGCTTCCCGAGCGCTTCGCCCATCCGCGCACCTGCCGGCGGCGCTGGCAGCAGTGGCGCGGCGCCGGAGTCCTTGGGCGGCTCTTCGAGGTCTTCGCCGCGGCCGCCCCCGAGGGAGAGCGCGAGCGTTGGCGGGCCCTGCTCGCCGCGTCCGAAGCGGACGCGGAGCGCCCTGCGCTGCGTCCGGTCGCGCTCCCGGCGGCGGGGAGCTACGAGGTCTTATTTTTTCGGGACCAGCCTACGGCGCCGGCTTCTTGAGGCTCAGCTCCTTCGTCGCCCGGGCCAGGGCCTTGTCCGCCTTCTTGAAGCCGGGATCGGCGGCGAGGGCGTCGCGCCATTCCTTGGACGCGCGCGCCAGGTCTCCCTGGACGTAGGCCTGCAGGCCGCGGTCGTAGTAGGCCTGCGCCTGGAGGAGCGCGGGCTCGCTCGAGCCGCTCTTCTGGACCAGCCGCAGGGTCTCCTCGTTGGCGGGATCGCGGCGCAGGAGCTCGCCCAGCGAGCGGGCGACCAAGGCCGGGTCGCCCGCGGCGCGCGCCTCGTCGACCTGGCGCAAGCCTTGGCGCAGGGCGCGCTGGAGGTACGCCTCCCGCAGAAGGCGCTCGACCTCCTTGCCGTCGTCGGGCATCTTCACGTGCGAGAGATAGACCGCCTCGAGCTCGTCGACGGCCTTCTCGGGGTCGGACTTGAGGAGGGTGCGGGCGTGCTCCGAGTAGTAGGCGAGGCCGTCCGGGCGCTTTTGGACGTCGATCCGGGGGCGGACCCGGCGCTCGAGCGCCTCCCATTGCGGGATCTCGTTGGCGGGATCGTGCTTGGAGGAAAGGTAATTCACGACCATCTCGGCGCCGTCCAGAGCCGACCCCCAATCCTCGTCGAACAGCGCCATCGCGATCCGGTTGTAGTAGCGCATCCGGCGCGGGTGCGCTTTCGACGCGGTGAGCGAGTAGCGGAAGAGCCGGCGGATGAGCGGGGTGTAGGTCCAGAGCCAGTCCTCGTCCGGGAAGAGCTTCCGGCATAGGATGACGCGCTCCGCGGCGGTGACGTATTTGCCTCCCTCGAAGGCGTCGTAGCCGTCCGAGCAGGCGGTGCGGACCCAGGGGTCGGGAGCCTGGAGGAGGAGGATGCGATACGCGGTGCGCCGGATCTCCGCGCCCTTGGAGGCGGGAGCGTCGGGCCTTCCGGCTTCCCGCAGGCGCTGGAGGTCGGAGCGGAAGGCCTCCTCGACGGCGTCCTTGAGCTTGCGGCGCGCGTCCAGGTCGTCCGGGTCGCGGTCGAGCTCCTGGAGGACCTCCCGCATGCGCGCCTCTCGGGGCGTCCCCTCGAGGAGCTGGGCGATGCGCGCCACGTCGGCGCGCCCTTCCCACGCGGCGGGCGCGGCGGCGGCGAAGAGAAGGCCCGCCATGGCGGCCTGGAGCGCCAGCATGGGGCTATTTCACCAAATTCCGCGGAGCGGGGCTGACCGAACCTTGACCTCCCGCTGACCGTTCTCCAAGCGCGGACGGCTAAAGTCTCCTTGGAGCACGGTCGCAAGACGAGGTGAACGGCATGAAGGCAATCATGAAGCTGTCCCTGTTGACGCTGTTGTCGTCGGGCACGGTCGGCTACGGGTGGGC
>DATLOS010000341.1:0-3633 GCA_035536155.1 Elusimicrobiota bacterium | reverse complement strand
AGGTGTCCTTCTTCTTGCCGTCGCGGTTGCGGACCGGGCAGAAACACACGCTCATCGGCTTCGCGGTGATCCCGGTGAAGAAGCTGAAGGGGGCGAGGTTGAGCTGGCCGGCGGCGTTCTTCGTCGAGACCCAGGCGATGGGGCGAGGCTGGATGACCGAGATCAGCAGGCCGTAGGCGTCGCGCGCGGAGAGGGCTTCGGGGTCGAGGATCACTCGCCCATCCGGAACCAGCTCAGGGCGTAGCCCTTGTCGCGCCAGCGCCAGCCGGTCTCGGTCACGGCCAGGGGCTCGAAGAAGGTGTCGACCATGACGGCCAAGCGGTCGCTCATCTTGCCGCGGGACTTAAGCGACTGGAGCGCGGCCTGGCCCTGCGGGCTGTGGGGCAAGGCGCCCGGGTGGAAGGTCATCGAGCCCGGGGCGATCACGCCTTTTCGGGCGCCGTAGCTCGCGTTGGAGAAGAACATGACCTCGTCGGAGTCCACGTTGAAGTGGGCGTACGGCGCCGGGACTTCCTTGGGGTGCCAGCCCTCCATCTGCGGGACGAAGGAGCACACCGAAAATCCGTTGTGGGGGGCGGTTCCCGACTCGAAGGTCTGGTGGGCGGGCGGGGCCGTGTGGATCTCCCGGGCGATGCCGTGGTGGTTCTTCGAGTCGAACGCGAACGGAAACAGCGCTCCCTCCCAGCCGATCAGGTCGAAGGGGTGGTGGCTCAAGACCAGGCGCGTGACCTTCCCGCCCGAATGGCGCACGTCGATGGGGAAGCTCCCCTTGCGGTCCACGGGGGGTCGGAACTCCGGCGCCTCGAGCTCGGTCTCCACCACGGGCGAGACCAGCTTGGCTTGTCCCGCCGGATTCATGTAGTGCGGGGGGAAGGTGATCGGGTAGTTCGACTCGATGAGCAGCAGGAAGGCGTCCTTCGAGACGTCGAGGCGGTAGGTCGTCCCCTTGGGCACGCAAAGATACAGGCCCTTTCGCACGGGCAAGCGACCGTACTCCGAGGAGAGCGTCCCCGTCCCTTCCTGGACGAAGTAGAGCTCGTGCTTCTCGCCGTTGCGAAAGAACGTGTCCTTCGGCATGGCCTTGGCGGGCTTCACGACCGAGACCGAGGTGGAGGGCCCGTACACCAAGGTCCGCCGGCCGCGGATCGGGTCGCTGTCCTGGGGCATGCGTCCGGTCTCGATATGGAACGGCTGGAGGCTGACGTTCCGGGCCGGGCGAGGCGCCAAGTCGAAACCGGCGGGCTTGGGCGCGGAGCGGATCTCGGCCGGGTAGGAGCGCAGGTGGAGCTTGCGCGACCAGGCGCCGGAGAAGCCGTAGGTGCCGTGGATCTCCTCGAGGGCGAGGACCCCGGGCTCGGAATAGAACTCGGTGTGCGGGGTCGGGGGGACTCTCCCTCGTTTCAAGATCATGCCTGTCTCCGTTCGCGATAGTCGAGCCGGACCTGGGCCTTGGGCCGCCCGATCGTGTTGCGCAGGCGGCCTAGCAACGGAACCTCCAGCTCCACGACGTCTCCCGGCTGGATCCAGCGGTCTAAGTCCATCCCGCAGCCGCCGTGAAAGCAGCCCGAGCCGAAGACGTCGCCGGGGTAGACCGTCTCCTCCTGCGAGACGTGCGAGACGATGAGAGGGAAGCCCCAGTGCTGGTCCTTGAAGCGGCCTTGGGACCAGAGCTCGCCGTTGACGAAGGCCTTGAGCTCCAAGGCGCGCGGGTCGACCTCGTCGGCCGTCACGAGCCAGGGGCCGAAGGCGTTGGCGAAGTCCTTGCCCTTGGTCGGGCCCATCCCCAAAGCGCGCTCCTTGCGCTGGATGTCGCGGGCGGAGAAGTCGTTGAAGATCATGTAGCCGAAGATGTGCTTGGCGGCTTCCTCGATGGAGAGGTCCCGGCCGCGCGTGCCCAAGACGCAGGCGATCTCGCACTCGTAGTCGAGCTTGCGGGTGTAGGAGGGCCAGGGGATCTCGTCGCCGTCGCCGTAGATCTCGCGCGGGTTGCACTTGAAGTAGGCGGGGAGCTCGTACCACTCCTCGGGGAACGGCTCCTTGCGGCGCTCCGCCCCGGCCTTGGCGTGGGCCTCGAAGGCGAAGCAGTCCTTGAGGGCGGCGGGGTTGGGCAGGGCGGCCTTGAAGGCCAGGCCGGCCAGGGGCAGGCAGGCGGCCTCCGGGGGCTTTGCCAGGAGGCGGCGGGCCTCGTCCCAGGCGGCCGGGCCGGCCTGCAGGAAGCCCAGCATCGAGGAGGGCAGGCCGCCCGCCTTCCCCAGGTCGAGGATGCGCTCGCCCGCGGCGGCGCCCAGGCGCGGCTCCTTGGAGGTCGGATCGACGAAGGTGGCCAGTCTCATGCGTCTTCGCGCATGGTACGAATTCGCCGGGACGGGTTCAAGAAAGCGGCTTCAATCGGCCGCCCGTATCCGGGTCTGGCGTCGTTCGGTGGGGCCGTAGAGCGTGAAGATGGTGTAGTCGATGGCCAGGTACTTGCTCCCGGACAGGCGGGCCGGGTCGGGGCCGGTGAGGATGGAGTTGGGCTCCACGACCGCGATCATGGACTTGTCCCGGTTTCCCGGAATGGCGAGCAGGACGACGCTGTGGTTGTGCTGGCCGTCGTCCTGGTTCCAGCGGTTGACGCCCACGCGCAGGCCCTGCGGGGCGGAGCGGACGTCCTTTTGGAGGGAGGCGGCGTCGCGGTAGGCGTCGTCGTTGATCTTCGAGGAGGGCTTGAACTTGGTCTTGTTCGCCTCCTGGCGCTCTAGGTCCGGCGGGCCCTGGAGGTCGGCGATCCGCGACATGACATCCTCCACCTGCGCGCGGGTGTGGAGCTCGCGCAGCAGCTCGTCGATGCCGCGGGGCCCGGCCGGCGGGGCTCCCGTGCGCCCGCTCGCCAGCTCTTCGCGCTGGACCTGGTACATCTTCGAGCAGCCGGCGCAGACCCCGCCCTTGCAGGTCTCGCCGCTGCTGCAGGTGAAGTCGTCGCCTTTGTTGAGCGGGATGGTGTTCTGCTCCAGCGGGTTGGGGGGCAGTCGGACTCGTCCGATCCGGGCGGCCGCGAGCTCCTCCTCGGAGGCGGGCAGGGGCAGGCCCAGGCGCGCGAGCTTCTCCACCAGATCTGGGCTCGCGGCGGGAGCGCCCAGGACCCGCAGGTATGGCCCCGCCTCCTCCCGGGTCAGGCCAAGGCGGCGGAGGGGGTTCCCCGATCCGGCGTCGGGCATGAGCAAAAGGCGGAGGTAGCCGCGCGCCTCCTCCTCGCTCAGGCCCAGCTCGCGCGCGTTTTCCAAGACGCCGGGCAGGATGCCGAGCTTGCCCAGCACCAGCGGCTTGAACTCCCGGCCGCTCAGGCGGGCCTCGCGCATGGCTCGGTTGAACGCGTCCAGGCTTTCGCGCAGCTCCTTGACCGCCGCGCTCGGCTCGGCGGCGGGCGCCTCCGGGACGGGGGCGGGTTTGGGGACCTGCGGCGCGGAAGGCGCCTTGGGGACGGTGGGCGTCGGAGGCTGCACCGTGGGCGCCGGGCGCGGCGGCGCCGCGTAAACCGCCGAGCTCCGCGGCATCTTGGGGACGGGCGCCTGGATCTTGTCCGCGCCCTGCCAATAAATGGAATGCCGCATCCCGTTCTGGCGGACGTCCACCCGCGCCGCGAAGCCGGTCGAG
>DATLOS010000340.1:0-3500 GCA_035536155.1 Elusimicrobiota bacterium | reverse complement strand
CCCCTGCACGGCGGTCGCGGCCGAGCCCACCACGGTCCTGCGCGTCTCCGACCGCACCTTCCTCGAGTTCTACATGAACAGCCCCGGCTTCATCCGCGGGGTCTGCTCCCTCTGCTCGGAGCGGCTTAAGGACGTCCAGGACCTGCGCTGCGTGGGTCAGGAGATGGTCCCGGTGCGCCTGGCCTCGACCTTGGTGCGCCTGCACCAAGTCCACGGGCCGACCGTGCCCTTCACCAAGCGCGAGATCTCAGAGCTCATCGGAGCCACCCTCGTGACGACGTTCCGCGTCCTCGCCGATTTCCAGAAGAAGGGCCTCGTCGCTTCCTCCCGAGGGAAGATCCACATCAAGAAGCCCGATGAGCTGCGCTCGCTCGCCGAGAAAGGCTAGTCCCCTCGGGCGCGGTCATTGACCGCGCTCTATAACATAGGCAATAGTCGGTTTTTGGGTTTTCGCGTACCCTGTAGGTGAAAGGGGGGAACGAAAAACATGAACACCTACTTGCCGGCCCTCGCGGGAGTGCTCACCATCGCGGCCGTCGCGGCTTTCGCCGCGCTCGGCCTCAAGGGCGTAAACGACGAGGGAGCGCGATGAACGCCCTGCGGACGTTCGCCGCCGCGAGCCTTCTCGGCCTCGCCTGCGCCGGCCCCGGCCGCGCGGGCGAGAGCGCGCGCCTGGCGCTCCAGCCGCAGAGCCGGCTTTGGCTCGAGGGCACGTCGACCCTGCACGCCTACTCCAGCACGGCCACCCGGATCGAGCTCGCGGGCGAGGCCCAAGACGCTTCCGCGGACGGCCTGCTGCGGGAAGGAGGGACGCGGGGCTTCGCGGTGACCATCCCGGTCTCGGCGCTCAAATCCGGGGAATCCGGGCTGGATAAGAACATGTACAAGGCGCTCAAGGCCAAGGAGTTTCCGGCCATCGTGTTTCGCCTCTCCTCTTATCAGGCGTCCGGCGGCGCGATCAAGGCCAAGGGCCGCTTGACGATCGCCGGCACCGAGAAGGACATCGAGCTGGAGGCCCAGGCCGTTCCCTCGGGCGACGCGCTGGAGGTCCGGGGCCGGCAAGCGCTGCTCATGACGGATTACGGGATTGCGCCGCCCAAGCTCATGGGCGGCCTGCTCAAGACGGGCGACAAGGTCGTGATCGGCTACGACCTCGTTCTGGGCATCGAGAAGGCGGGATCGGAAAAAAGGAGACTGCCATGAAAAACATCGTCATCAAGAGGTCGCTCGCGCTCGCGGCGTTCTCGTGGGGGATCGCCGCGCACGCGTACGGCTTGGAGGTCCTGCGAACCGACAAGCTGAGCTTGAACGTGTACGGGCGCGCGCAGATGGTCGGCGTGGGAGAGAACGTCCCCGACCCGTACCGCGACCACAACCGCATCTACCTGTTCCTCAAGCAGGCCCGCATCGGCTTCAAGGGGAACTACGAGGACGTGAAGTTCGACAGCCAGTTCGCCTTCGGCGGCGAGGACTCGAACGGCTCCAACACCGACCTGTCGCTCCTCGACTTCGTCGCCGACGTCCCGGTCAAGAAGCTGGGCGAGAACGCGGTCGTCAAGGTCGGCCAGTTCCGGGTCCCGTTCAGCCGCGAAGGTCTCGCGGACCGCGGGTACATGAACTTCGCCGAGCGCTCGATCGCGAGCCTGGCCTCGTACCAGAGCCGCGACTACGGCCTGGCCTTGATGGGCACGAAGGACGTCTGGACGGGGACGATCGGGACTTTCTCCTCGGGCGGACGGGACGTCCCGCAGCGCTACCTGCCGGAGCGACTGGGAGTTCCTTACCTCGCGGCGCGCTTCGGCTACAACGACGGGGTCGACGAGGACATCTACCACGTCGTCCAGACCGACTTGGACTTGAAGCGCACGACCAAGGCGGCGATGGTGAACGCCGTCTACATGCAGGACACCTTGATCGGCCACTCCTCGGCGCTGCAGTCCAGGACGATCGACAAGAACCTGCTCATCGACTCGGGCTTCAACCCTTACATCAACTCGGGGCCCGGGAGCGTGGCCGGCAACACCGTGACCTTGCAGCGCGGAAACCTCTACTGGCTGGGAGGCGACGCGGTCGTGCGCCATCCGCTGGGCGTGGGCAAGGCGGTGGAGGGGGAGATCGAGGGCGACTGGGGCGGCTATCAGAACCGCTACGGCGTGATCCACATCGCGAGCGCTCGGGCGCTGGCTTCCTATCAGTTCCGTCCGTTCGCGATCAGCCTCCGGTACGCCCTGCTGTCGATGGACAACAAGTCGGGCTTCCTGAGCGTGCCGAGCGCCACGCTGGACGGGCCCGTGGTCAACAACGGACTGGGGCGGCCGATCCACGAGATCACGCCCTCGCTCACCTGGCACATCAAGGGGCACAACCTGAAGCTCATCGGCGACCTGCCGGTCTACCTCAACTGCCCCATCTGGTACGACAACATCGGCAAGGGATCGCTCGCGGCGCCGACGCCGCTCGGGGCGTACGCGTTCCCGGATCCGACCTCGACCACGCAGAACTCGGTGCTGGCGACGAAGGGGAACGGCACGGCCCGCAGGACGGTGGTGGAGGCGCGGATGCTGTTCCAGTTCATGTTCTAGGGGATGAAGATGACCCGCTACGGCGGTCTCCTGGCGTTCGCGGCGGCCTGGGCGGCGATGACGTGCCGCCCAGGCACGGCGCTGGCCGGCCAGGAGCCCGTCGTCTCCGTGGAGCAGACCGGCCCCCGGACTTGCCGGATCGAGGGCCGGTTCTCGGTGGAAGCCTCGAGCCGCACCGCCTGGCAGGTGCTCACGGATTACGAGGGGCTCCCTCGCTTCGTGTCGTCCATGCGGGTGAGCCGGATCGCGCAGCGCCGGCCGGGCGGGGTCCTGCTCGAGCAGGAGGCGGTCGCGAAGGCCTACCTGCTCTCGCGCTCGGTCAGCGTGCTTCTCGACGTCCGCGAGGATCCGGAGCGGGGCCTGGCCTTCGAGGACGTTTCGCATCGGGACTTCGAGTTCTATAGGGGCCGGTGGCGGATCGAGGGCGGCGGAGCCGCCCTCTCGGTCCGCTACGAGCTCGAAGCTCGGCGAAAGTTCGCGGCGCCGGGCTTCGTGGCGAGGGGGGCGTTCCGAAAGAACGCCGAGGCGCTTCTGCGGCAGGTCCGCGCGGAGATAGCCCGACGCGCGGCCGAGAGGTCGAGCCATGGAACATCCAATTAGAGTGAAGCGGGCCGGCGGCCGCCACGGGGGCTACCGCGTTCTCGCGTCGCGCAAGCGAGGATCCCAGGCCGCCGACGCCTGGGCGCCCCAGCTCGCCCCGAGCCTGGGCTTGCTGAGGAGCCTCCGGAGCGGCGCCGCGCTATGGGAAGCCTTGCTGGCCGCCTACGAGGAGGAGCTTCGGGGGGCCGCCGCGCAGGACGTCCTCAAGCCGCTCGCGCTGCTATCGCGCCGCAAGGCGCTGACGTTGCTCTGCGACTGCCCGGAGGACGCGCGCTGCCTCCACCTCGTCCTCGCCCGGGCGCTCGAGGAATGCCGGCG